>JAUBOG010000239.1:0-9937 GCA_036700105.1 Microcoleus occultus BM001215583 | reverse complement strand
ATCTGCTGCACGTTTTGGGTTTTGCACAAGTTGGGGAATGGAGCCCGCCTTTACCTTCGCCTCTAGCCGGTGAGGTGATTCGGATTTTAACTCGTTACTGGAAAGAATGATTGCGGAGGTCGATCGTACTTTTTGATGTGAATAAAGTGCGATCGACCTTGCGAATATTGTCACTATTCAACTCACAGCCAAAAGCTCATTCAGCTTATTTTTTAACTCTGGGGATGCCATTAATGGATTATAGACTTCCCCCTCATATGGTTGCCATATATAACTAGGACTAAATGGTCGAAAAACTGGTAATATTTCTACCCCATGAGTAAGTTCATTTGCTAAAACCAATCCCGGAATAGATAAATTAGATAAATCCTCCATAAGTTCACTATAGGTTCTGAATTCATCAACTTCAACCCCAACCAAAGCATAGCGAAACCAAGGAGCAAACCGTAGAGTTAGATAAAATAAAATACCTAACTCTGTCATCAGATAAGCACTTTCAGGGCTATCTATTCCCACTTCACTAATATTATTGGGATAAACCCGACACCACCAGTTTCGATCCATATCTTGAAAAGTATCTGTTCGACATAGACATTGGCGATTATTTGACAGCATCCATTCTATGCCCTCAAAGTGTTGAGCAAATTCATTGACATTGCTTTCATCAGAGCCACACTCTGCCGATAAACTGAATATCCACGCCATTGTTATAGACTCCTATAATATATAAAGTTAATCAACTTTTTCCCAATCATTTTGGGTGTTTGCTAATGCTGCCTCATACCTTTCCAAAGACATTGTAGCTCTTGGCAAAATGCTAACGTGGGTGGGGCTATCTTGGACAGCCTGCAAATCTCCCATAATGTTTCTGTCATCAATTTGCCATAGGGGGTCTTTTCCAGTTCCACCAAATTTTGAAGGTCTGCGAAAAGCTGGTAAACTTTCAATTGAAAGGGAAACGGACATTCCTTTTGTATTCCTGATAGCAACAGCAACAAGCTCTCCTCGAAGCTCACGTTCTAAATCTGCTAACAAATAGCCTTGCTCATTTAGATAACCTGTCGGCATTTGCTCAATATCTATGTCAATACCAGGTCTAACCCCTAATAATCTAGCACTGCGACCTATTTTAGGCTTACCATTTTGCTCCGCCATCCCACGATAGTAAAGTTTTGCCATCAGCTCATATAGCAGCAGTTTGATATAACGATATTATACCAAACCTGGTTTAAATACACCGTTTACCTCTTAGTCTGCGGAGGCAGACTTCGTTTGAAAAGACGCGGTTTCAACCGCCGAATAATACTTCCAGTATTATTACTCGAATAATCGCGATCGCCTACTCAAGGCGATCGCCAGATTAACTGCGGGTATCTTTTTAGAAAAGAACGTCAGGAAACTTGAAAACGTGACTAGCAATATTCTGCACCTTGGCTAATGGAACAAGTAATCCAGTTACACTGTAGCCTCGGTTTGCTACTACTTTCTGCGGGAGTTCTGGCTTTTGCTGCAAAACTAACAACCTTAATTTACCCGGTTCGACGACCAATATCTCCTGTTGAGGAATGAAAAATATCCAGAGATCCGCTTGCGAAGTCCATCCCCAACAGGGACGATTGCGATCGTCAAAAACTTCAAAAAACAAGTTTCCAGTTTGCTTGGCTTTTATATCAGTCTTGTACTCAGCAGTTGCAGTTGAACCGTTTGGGCGAATTAGTTCGCGGTCAATGCCTGCTTTCTGATACTGTGGTAAATCGGAGACATCCTCAATGCGATAGCCATGAATCTGCAACCACTGGTCTACAATCGCCTCTCCTGTCTTTCCTACTTTCTTTTGAGTTTGGAAGTCGTATTCCTGTTTTTGGGAAAGCGGGGATAGTGGCTGGGAGAATTCGGCTTCGTTGTGCTGATTATTGTTGTACATGATTAATTCCGTCAGCTAAGTTTTGAGTAGTGAATCACTACATCCTTAGCTTCGCAGTCACACTTTTAAAGTTCAGCCTAAGTAAGGGATGACTTTGGTATAAGTTGGGTATGATTTTTAATAGGAGCAGCTAAAATGGTCACAAATACGGTAGTGAGACTATGGCAAGCAAACCGCGGGCAAAGAGATCCCTTATAGCATCTGTAGCAGGCATCGAACAAGCCAGAATAGCTTTGACCCACAAGACTTGGGTTTATGATAATTTGGAAGACGAATTAGACATAAGTCCTCAGCCTGTTGTAAATTTTTTTACGGGCAAGACTGTTGACCGCAAGATTTTTGTTAATATTTGCAAAAAACTAGACTTAGATTGGCAAAATATAGTCGATACTCCTATCAGTCAACCTGAATCGAAGCTAGAGCAGAAAGAACCAAGCAACACACAACCTGCAAATGCTGAACCTGAGCAAGTTGAGGAAGTGCTGGACAACTTTTGTGACATTGAGGTTGTAATCGAGAGGGTGCGATCGCACCCTCCTATGTGTGCTGAGGATTTCGATGGACTGGGAATAAATAAGGCTAAAGAAAGAGATTTTGAGGGAGCAATTAAAAATTTCAATCAAGCAATTAAGCTCAATCCTAAGTATGCAAATGCCTACAATAACCGGGCTCTTGTTCGTGCTGAACTAGGGGACTATCTGGGAGCAATTGAAGATTACACAAAGGCGATATTGCTCAATCCTAAGTGTTCAGATTTTCACAGAAACCGCGGTCTTATTTCTTGTAAATTAGGTGATTACCGAGGAGCACAGGCAGATCACCGCCGAGCAATTCAACTAGCTCCTAGCAATGATCAAGTCTACAATAGCCGAGGTTTTACTCGTTTACAAATGGGGGACGTGCCAGGAGCACTTAAAGATTTCACCCAAGCAATTGAACTAAATCCTGATTATGCCCTTGCTTGGAATAATCGAGGTGATGTCTACTTCTTGAAATTAGGCGATCGGGAAACAGCGCTTGAAGATTACATCCAGGCAGCTAGGCTGAATCCCAATAATGCTATAACATTCTACAACATGGGGATTATTCACTCTAGCTTGGGGAAGAAAGAGAAAGCGCTTGAGGATTATACCCAGGCAATTGAGATTAAACAAGACTTTGCTCAAGCTTATCAAGAACGAGGCATTGTCCACTATGAATTGAGATATTACCAAAGAGCAGATGAGGATTTTTACAATGCTAAAAATTTATATTTTGTGCAGGGAGATGAAGAAAATTACCAAAAGCTACTTGATATAATAGAAGGACTTCAGGAAGAAGATTGAGAGCGATCGCATTTAGTAAAGGGATAAAAAGAGCGATCCCTACATTGCTTAAAGCTTCAAATATACTATTCACTGTAATGATTCTTACAAGCCGCCATCGCAATTTCGACCTCCGTAACTTGGTAAACTAAACGATGTTCGTTATCAATGCGCCTAGACCAAAAACCACTTAACTCGTATTTGAGAGGTTCAGGTTTGCCCAATCCTTCAAAGGGCGATCGATCTATATCTTTAATCAATTCTACAATTTTGCGATAAATCTTTTTGTCTAATTTTGCCCATTCATTAAAATCTGCAAAAGCAGAGGATTCAAAAATAATTCTTCTGCTCATTACAAATCCTGTAGCTCGACTTCAACTAAATCTTGCCTGTCTTTAACATTTTCAATAGCTTTCAACAGTTTGTTTTTATTGACTTCCGATTTCAAAAGATATTCGGTTTCATCGCATTCTGAGACAATTATTTCAATCTCTTTATCTCCAAAAATCGCTTTGATTTGTTCTAAAAAGTTACGATCTAGTTCGCTGGCTTTTAAACGATAAACTGTTGACATCGTTTTTACCTATTTTTGATTGCGATAAAAATTAATATTGCCTTTAAATACAGTAGTTTGAAGTTGACACTAAGGGCTGGCAAAATTGCCAGCCCTTAATTTGTTTTAGCGTTTGACCAACTTCTTAGAAACCTTCCGCAAGCGAATTGATTTCGGTGTTACCTCCACCAATTCATCCTGGCCGATGTACTCCAAAGCGCGCTCCAAACTCATATCGACTGGTGCTTGCAATTGCGCCAATTCTTCACCGCCAGATGCGCGGTGGTTTGTCAACTGCTTCGACTTGCAAATATTCAGCTCCATGTCGTCATCTCGGTTGTTTTCTCCGATAATCATTCCTCTGTAAACCTTGGTTCCGGGGGTAATGAAAAATACGCCGCGGTCTTCAGCATTTTTCAGTGAATAAGTAGTTGCAGTTCCTTCTTCAAAGGAAATCAATACTCCGTTGCGACGGGCGACAATTTCTCCGCCGAGAGGGCGATAGTCGAGGAAGCTGTGGTTCATAATTCCAGCGCCGCGAGTCAATCGCATAAACTCGCCTCGGAATCCAATCAAACCGCGAGCGGGGACTGAAAATTCGATTTGGGTGCGGCCGGTGCTGCTGACGTGCATATCTTGCATTTCTGCTTTGCGTTGACCGAGGCGTTCGATGCAGCCGCCGACTGCTTCTTCGGGTACGTCTAAGACCAAACATTCAAAGGGTTCGCAGGGACGGCCGCCGACTTCGCGGAAGATTACTTGCGGCTGGGATACTTGGAATTCGTATCCTTCGCGGCGCATATTTTCGATCAGGATTCCGAGGTGGAGTTCGCCGCGGCCGGATACGAGGAATTTGTCGGGAGAGTCGGTTTCTTCGACGCGCAAGGCGACGTTGGTTTGGAGTTCGCGCATCAGCCGATCGCGAATTTGACGCGATGTTACCAAACTGCCTTCTTGACCGCAGAACGGCGAATCGTTCACAGAGAAAGTCATCTGCAAAGTCGGTTCGTCTACTTTGATTAAAGGTAGAGCTTGCGGGTCGTTGGGACAGGTAATTGTCTCGCCAATATAGGCATCGGCAAAACCGGCAACGGCGACAAGATTACCAGCAGAAGATTCTGCGATATCAATCCGCTTCAGGCCTTCAAAGCCCATCAATTTGCTAATTTTTGATTTGACAAGGGCGCCGCTTTCGGTGATTAAGACTGCTTGTTGACCGACTCGAATTGTGCCGTTGTGGATGCGACCGATGACGATGCGACCGACGTATTCTGAGTAATCTAAGGTGGTTACTTGCAGTTGCAGCGGCTTTTCGGGGTCGCCTACGGGAGGTGGTACGTGGTCGAGGATTTCTTCAAACAGGGGCTTCATATCTACCCCTTCGTCTTCGAGGTGTTTTTTGGCGTAACCGCTTAAGCCGGAACCGAAGAGGTAGGGAAATTCGCACTGATCGTCGTCAGCACCTAGTTCTAGGAACAGATCCAAAACTTTATCGACGGCTTTGTGGGGGTCGGCTCGATCGCGATCGATCTTGTTGACAAAGACGATCGGGCGCAGGCCTTTTTCCAGGGCTTTTTTGAGTACGAAGCGGGTTTGCGGCATCGGGCCTTCGTTGGCGTCTACGATCAGCAAACAACCGTCTACCATGCCGAGAACTCGTTCGACTTCGCCGCCGAAGTCCGCGTGTCCGGGGGTATCGACGATGTTGATCAGGGTTTCTTTGTACCTGACGGCGGTATTTTTGGAAAGAATTGTGATGCCACGCTCGCGCTCGATATCATTGGAGTCCATGACGCAATCTGGGATTTCTTCCCCTTCGCGGAAGACCCCGGACTGTCTGAGAAGAGCGTCCACAAGGGTGGTTTTGCCGTGATCGACGTGAGCAATGATAGCGACGTTGCGAATGGGAAGACTCATAATGCGTCCGAGACGTTAAACGGATTTAACTAAAGATTTCTTAATAATTGTAGCGCATGGAGTCAAGGGGCGATCGGGCGGCGGCAAGATTGGCCTTTTGCCTGACTTACTGAGACCCGCATTTTTTCAAATTGAGTTATAATAAGCACCAGTGTCTGCAAATCGCGATCGCGGTAGCTCAGCAGCGCTATAGATATTATACGCTGATATGTAAAGCATTTAACTTCAGCTAAGCAAGGTCTTTATATCCAGGAGTTTAAAAAAATGGTAACAATTATAACCAGAGCAGACGATTCGCGGTTTCAACAAGGGCAAATCACCTATCAAGGCAGATATTTAGATGAAATAGTAGCGTTGTTCCCTAATTTCCCAGCTATCACTCTTGACTCTATTGAAGATGTAATAGGTATTTATTGGAAAAAAGAGGAGAATATTCGGAAAGCTAAACAACTCAGAGTAAGTTCGTTTTATCGAACAGACACGCAAGTAATCATTCGGTTTTCTGTTGTAGCTGATTTAAATATTACGTCTGGGGATTTTTACAAACGTCTTCGGGGACAAATGATCGGGGCAGGAGCGCTCGAAAAAGGTGCTTATTTACCTTTCTGCTGTGTGCTGGATAACGACCAAATCAGAGCTGTAATGAAACCACCTAATTCTGGGGATTCAACTCTAAAAAATGACATTAACTTGTTGAAAAATCGAAGTGATTGGGGCGGTATATATAACAAGTTTTCCCCCCTCGATAGTCTCAGCCAGCACTCCATATGGACAGATGCCGAAATCTTGAGCGAAGTCGGATTTGCCTGTGGGAAGTTAGCCGAGGTTTCGGTAGAAGATATTCCTAGAAAAGAGCCAGAAAAGACTGCATTTTTAAATCGCAAGAGTAAGTATCGCCGTGAAGCGGAAATGCTGCGCCAGCGGTGTGTCGAATTAATGCCGAATAATCCTACTTATTTAGCAAATTTAGCATATTTACACTATCAGAATGCGATGGAACTAAAAACACCTAGAAATAGGCGTGATGGAAAACTTAGACAAGAGGCAGAGCGAGCGATTAAATACTACGATATGGCAATCTCCCTAGATCCTAATCGCATCAAAGACCACTACCGAAAGGGATATTTACTTGCAGAAGTCCTACCTAACACCTATTGGAAAGAGCGAAATTTAGAACTTGCAAAACAAAAACGTCTAGAAGGAATTGAATCTTTCGAGAAAGCTCTCCTAATTTGGGAATCACTAGATCCTACCAACCCACAGCAAAACCGAGAGCGCAGCCGTTGTCGCAAAGAATATATCAAGTCGCTATACAGCATCGGAGCTGCCTACTATCAAATGATTGTCAATGAGTGGGACAAAGCAGTTTTTGCATTGAAATTGCGTCACAATATTCGTGAGGAAGATTGTATTACTTACGTTCCCAAAGATTTAGAAAATGCTAACAATGCTTGGCGATATTTTTATAAATGTTGGGAATATGACAGGCCGGAGGGTGAATCTGCCACAACTGCAATAAATGGTGTCTGTGAGGGTGTTGATAAGTTGTATTCTCTCGGCAAAACGGCATTTGTTCAATACTGGATTTTGAGCGGTTACGGTCAGTCAGACAAACCCGAAGCTATTGATTATCGCGACCAAGCGGAAAAGTATTTAGTTCAGTCGCTCAACTTGCCTCGTTCTCAGGAAAAGCAAAGGCAAAAAAAAGATTATATCGCTGAACGGCTGGCAAGACTTTACATCACAAAAGAAGAGTATGCAAAGGCTATTCAAATCATTGAAAAGTACCGAGAGCGTAAATTAGACTCCTATGTAATTCATACTTTATCTCTGGGACTAATATTGTTAGGTAGAGCGGATCGAGCAGAAATAGAATTACAAGCAGCGCTACATGACAAAGGAAATGTAGATAAAACAACTTCTAAGTTTTTAATGGGTTGCTCTTTTTTGGGCGCGGGTAAATTCGACCTGGCAAATCAAGTATTTCAGGAACTAAAACAGGAAAAAGAAAAAGATATATTTCTGATTGGAGAAGCATTTGCTGCGGCGAAGTTGAACAGAACAGCAGATGCGATCGAGTGTCTGAGGCAAGCTAATGAAATGAATCCTTGGCGGCTCTCTGTAGGTAAAAGTTTGGAGCAATTGTCAAAGGGAAAGGTTCGCGCCGTGAAGCCCTTTAGATCGCAAAGGGCATCAGATGTGGAAAGCTGTAGGGACGTAGATGTGCACAATTCCGATGGCGAGGGATTAGAGTATTATAGAGCGGTAATGCAGGATGTTTTCGGCTACGATCCCGACGAAACCGACGAGACTTTTGAACAATATTTGGATACTCATGGATATTAGTAGATTCAATTTCCTTAACTCCGTCAAGACTTGTAGTCATTAGAATACAGGAGTCGATAAAATGCCTAAAAGTGTCCCTTACCATCCGTTTAAAATTCAAACTCTCAAAGACCCCAATTTTTCTGCTGGCTACCTCACAGAGATATTTGAGGAAGAATCAGGAGATTTGGAATTAGGAATCATGCTCAAAGCACTTCGAGATGTATTTGAGGCTCTGGGCGAACCAAATATGTCTGCTGAAGATGCCTCATTGCATCTGGAAAAATTAGATGTTTTGCTGTCGCAGAATGGAAGCGCGACAATTTATGCTTTGGCAAATTGGCTGAAGGTTTTGGGATTGAAGTTAACGGTTGCGGTTGATGAAGGGGAGAAAGGGGAAGACGAAGGTTCGGTTAGTGATGTTGCAGAATTAGCTGAGGTTAGTAAGGTTTGATTGGGGTCGATCGAGCTTTAAGCTACTAACTAGACATTGACGGCGATCGCGCGGACGTTTGAGGTGCCGATCGCTCCGGGGTATCCTGCAGCACCGTCAAAAGTTACGCCCGATCGCCCAAAACAGGCAATGACTGACATCAGCGATCTGGTAAAATTGGCGCGGACGTTTGATGTGCCGATCGAAGAATTGTGGGATTTTGGGGAACAGTAACAAATTACACTTAAAATAAACCAGCGCTACCAGCGCCAACCAGTTCGACCTCGCAGGGACGATCGACTGTGGGCCCAAGCAACAAATTCGATAGGAAAGCGGATGGGACGGGGCGAAGTTAGAAAGAGATGGTATGTATATGTATTCTCAACGGCAACTGTAGCTGCTCGATCGCGCGCGATCGGTCTACAATTTGTAACGTTGAGCCTTATTGAAGTGCAGGAGTGGAGCTGGCTTGGATAACGCTAGTCTGTCGAGAAAAACCCCGCAAGCCTCGGAGCTTGCCACTGACGAAATTCCAGAAGCAGTAAGAGACCACCCATATCTAGAAGCAGGAGGGAGTCAGTCCAAGAAAAAAGGACTGATTTGGAAACTGGTAGGATTGGCCGCAGTTGCCTTTGGCGTCAGCATCTGGCTGCACCTCAACTTTAACTTTTTTCCAGCTACCAGCAAAGCGCAGCAAACTCAACAAAATCCAGCGCCTGCGAGTTCGCCGTCTGCGTCGGCCGCGAGTCCAGCTACCAAATCAAAAGCCGGTACCCCAGACAACCTGCTGGGACACTTGCCGTATCCAGAAGCACCAGCAAGCGACTTGGTAGCCGTCACCGCCGACGGCGCGGTCAAACTCCGCAAAGCGGCGGCTGCCAAATATCAAGAAATGGTGAATGCCGCGGCCGCCGAGGGCATCTATTTTGCTCCCATATCGGGCTTTCGCTCCCTGCAAGAGCAACAGCACGTATTTTTTGACGTGAAAGCCGAACGCAGGCAAAACGCCAGCAAGCGAGCCGAAGTCAGCGCCCCTCCAGGTTACAGCGAACACCACACCGGTTACGCGATCGACCTCGGCGACGGCAGTGCGCCGGATACCAACCTCAGTCAAAGCTTTGAAAATACCCAAGCGTTTAAGTGGCTAGAAGCCAACGCAGCCACTTTCAGCTTTGAAATGTCCTTTCCCAAAAACAACCGCCAAGGCGTCAGTTACGAGCCTTGGCACTGGCGGTTTGTGGGCGACAGACAAAGCCTGGAAACTTTCTACAAAGCTCATTCCATCAAAAAGTAGAAGTCAGTTCGGCAACGGATTCTGTAACGGATGTAGCGGATGTCAAGGATAGAAGGAAGAAGGAAGAAGGAAGAAAGGAAGAAGGAAGAAAGGAAGAAGGAAGAAGTATAAACTCCGCCAATCTCCCAATCCCCCACTCCGCCAATCTCCCAATCCCCCACTCCCCCAATCTCCCACTCCCCCACTC
>JAUBOG010000238.1:0-9939 GCA_036700105.1 Microcoleus occultus BM001215583 | reverse complement strand
ATTCTTGTAGGGGCTCTTCCCCCCCGTGGTTGCCCCGCTTATGCTGGGGTAGGCAAAGAAAGGCACTACCCCTACAAATCCTCACGAATGATTTAGGATTGCTATACTTAATCAATCTAAGCGTGAGAAGCTGTAGGAGTTTGAGCTGTTGGCTGCTGGCCGTCCGGCGAAAGCGATTCCCCTTCAATAAACGATCGCAGCATCCAAGCCATTTGTTCGTGCTGTTCCATCAAACCAGTCAAAAAGTCTGCCGTTCCATCATCCTTAAACTCTTCACCGCACTGTTCGACGTGTTGGCGGAGATTGCGAATAATCAATTCATGGTCGTCAACTAAACGCGACACCATCTCAGTCGCTAAAGGCAAATCGCCGATATGTTCTTTAATCGAAGCATACTTCAGAAAACCCTCAGCAGTACCAATTGGATAGCCGCCTAAAGACCTCACCCGTTCGGCCATAGCATCGATATTTTCAGTTAACGCCTGGTAGTGTTCTTCCCACAACTGGTGGAGCGAGCGAAACTGCGGGCCAACTACATCCCAGTGATACTTTTTGGTTTTGATTAACAGCAGATAAGCATCTGACAGGTCATGATTCAACAGTTCGATAACGCCTGCGCGTTGCTCTTCAGATAGACCTATGTTTAACTTACGCATTGAAACTGTTCCCTTAACTCTCTGTTTAGATTTATTAAAACAAATTTCCCCTGCCGCTTACATCAACCCAAAGGACGATCGAACTTTGGTAAAATTGCTGCATTTCAGGTTAAAGTAATCGCAATATAGATACTTTAGATAGATGCGATGAAACTTTTTGTTCCGGGACGCCTTTGTCTGTTTGGCGAACACAGCGATTGGGCCGCAGGTTATCGCCACCTCAATCCAGCCATCGCCAAAGGCTGCACTCTGATTGCGAGTACAAATCAAGGCATTTATGCCGAAGTTAAGCTCCATCCTACACATTTAATTTTAGGCTCAGCTTTGAACGGCGGTAAAAAAATTGAAGCTGCACTCCCGATGGATAAAACTGCTTTGCTAGCTGAAGCCCAAACAAACAGTTTTTTCAGTTATGCTGCTGGCGTCGCCGCTCAAATCCTGGAAAGTTACCCCGTAAAAGGATTAGAAATAGACAATTATTTCACAGATTTGCCAATTCAGAAAGGTTTGTCATCCAGTGCAGCAATTTGCGTGTTAGTAGCCCGCGCTTTCAATCGCTTGTACGATCTAAAAATGAACGTCCGCGACGAAATGGAAATGGCTTATTTAGGCGAGACAGCAACACCTTCGCGCTGCGGCCGCATGGATCAGGGTTGTGCTTATGGAAACCAACCGATTATGATGATTTTTGACGGCCAGCAGATGGATGTTGTGGAGTTGAAAGTAGCTAAAGATTTGTTTTTTGCGATCGTAGATTTGGGGAAGAGTAAAAATACACAAGAAATCCTCGCCCGCTTAAATCAAGCTTATCCGTTTGCGACAAATGAAGTGCAAGAAAACGTGCAGCAATATCTCGGTGCGATTAGTGCTAAAATTACGCAAGATGCAGCCGCCGCTTTGCAGCAGGGAGATGCGGTCAAAATCGGCGAGTTGATGAGAGTTGCCCAGAGGGAATTTGACAGGTATTTAATCCCGGCTTGTCCTTCGCAATTAACGGCCCCCGTCTTGCACGAACTCCTGAATTATCAACCGATTCAGCCTTATATTTGGGGAGGCAAAGGAGTCGGTTCTCAAGGAGACGGTACGGCGCAGTTTATTCTCAAAGATGAGGACAGCCAACAGCAAGTTATCGATATTATTGAACGGGATTTTCCCCAGATGGAATGTATGAAAATGACTGTTCCTTCTCAGGCTAAATTGCCATAATCTGAGAGTTGATTTAATTAAGGAACCGCAGAGGGCGCCCAGGAGAGAACATAAAGAGTGAGAGAAAGTTGCCCGTATGAGTGAAAATTGCTGTAAGTCTACAGTCAGAAAAGCAGTGATTCCCGCAGCCGGTTTCGGGACTCGGATGTTTCCGGCGACTAAGGCGGTGAAGAAGGAATTCTTGCCAATTATCGATCGCGCAGGCCGCGCTAAACCGATAATTTTGGCGATTGTGGAAGAAGCTTTGAGTGCGGGAATCGAAGAAGTGGGGATAGTTGTCCAAAAGGGCGATCGAACTTTTTTTGAAGATTTCTTTAAAACCGCGCCATCTCCCGAACTTTTCCAAAAATTATCTCAGCAAAATCGAGATTATAGCAAATATTTACAAGATTTAGGTCAGAAAGTTACAATTCTTACTCAAGATAGTCAGGAAGGATTCGGACACGCGGTATTCTGTGCTCGGGAATGGACGAACAGCGAGCCATTTCTGCTGCTTTTGGGCGATCACATTTATGCGTCGGCGACTGAAAGCTCTTGCGCTCGCCAGCTATTGGATGTTTACTCGCAAGTGCAGCAAAGTGCGATCGGTTTGAGAGCAACACCATCCGATGTAATTCATCACTACGGTTGTGCTGCGGGAGTTTGGCAGCAACAAGATGCTATTTTGTCGGTGGCGCAACTTTCTGAAAAGCCGAATATTGAGTATGCGCGGCAGCATTTAAGGGTAGAAGGAATGGCGGAAGATTTATTTTTATCGTTTTTTGGAATGTATGTCCTTGAGCCGAAAATATTTGATTACTTGGCAGAACATATTAATGGCAATTTTCGAGAAAGAGGCGAATTTCAGTTAACATCGTGTTTGGATAAGTTGCGGCAGTCTGAGGGAATGACGGGTTATGTGGTGAAAGGTCGGTGTTTTGACACGGGATTGCCCGAGGTTTACCGGCAAACGCTGATTGATTTTCCAATATTCGATCTAAAAACCTAAAATCTAAAATTGCCCCATTCCCCTGTATCGCGGTCGATCGAGCGGACACGATAGAAGAAATTCATGTCAAACCGATCGACAAAATTAGAACGGTGCTGCGCGTTTTTTGCATCGCGCAACACCGTATTTCATTCAAACTTCAAGCAGTGCGATCGCCTGAAAACTAGATGACTCTGAATTGAGTTGGATCGTTAATATTTAGGTTACTGGGTGCATCCTGAACGATCGCAATCAACTCAAGGGGCTGTGCAGGTCCTTTCTTGAAAATTCCCATATCTGCATTGACAGCCCCTCCTTGCAAGGAATTGGGGACGGTTCTGAGCACGTAGCTATCGCGCGATCCACCCAGTTGAATGATATCCTCACCGATTTTGAAGTCTGTGATGCGGGCAAAATCGCTCAGACCATCAATGTCAATGTTGCCATTGAAAATGTCCTCAAATCTGTCTAACACGCCGTTGCCATCATCATAACTGGTTTGCCCTAACCGTCCCAGCACAAAAGTATCTCGACCCGCGTCGCCAGTTAGCACATCAATTTCACCTTGGCCTCCTCCTTTTTCCATTACGGCACCTGTCAACGTGTCATTCCCGTTATTTCCCCGAAGAATGTCATTTCCTCGATCGCCAAATAGCTCGTCGTTGTTGGTGCCACCGTTTAGGTTATCGTTTCCGTTACCACCACTAGCATTGATGTTTGGCGATACATTATTTGAAATCAGGCGATCGTTGCCATCTCCCCCCGTGAATTGGATAAATCGGACACCGCTTGCCAGACCTATATTGCTGATATTCAAAACGTCATCGCCACCCAAACCATTAATTGCATTAAAACTTTCTATGCCTGTGGTGGTTAAGGTTACAGGGACAAGATTGGTGCGCTGCAATATAATGTTCGATCCCGATTGGCTGAGGTTAATATTATCCCCTTGCGCGATCGAACCATTGAATAACAAGTTATCGCTCCCGCCATCGCCTTGAATCAAATCGCTGCCGTCGCCATCCACCCATTGAAACCCGTCGTCTCCGTTGCCACCAATCATCGTATCGTTACCCTTGTCGCCAGCTAGGAAATCTGCCCCATCGCCACCGTCTAGCAGATCCGTATCGTCCCCACCTCGCAGGTTATCGTTGCCTAATTCTCCCCTTAAAATATCGAATCCGGCTCCACCAATTAGGAAATCGTCCCCTCCTCGACCCGAGATGTTGTCACCGCCAGCACTACCATCGATCCGATTGCTGACTTCATTGCCAATTAAGACATCTTGATTGTTACCGCCAATTAAGTTTTCAATACCGATGAAAGTTCCACTGCCGCCAAAAAAAGTTGCTTTGTTCGTCTCTAAGGAAGCATTGATATTATTGCTAAATCCCAAATAGGTCGCTGTATCGTTTCCATTTCCACCATCAAGAAGATCGTTCCCAAAAAAACCGCCAAACAGATTATCGTTTCCGCCCAATCCCCGCAGGGTATCGTTACCAGAAGTACCGTTCAGATTGTCGTTGCCGTTGGTTCCATTAATTAAAGCCATGTTCGTTGCTCCTAGATATTAAGTGAATTATTGAGGCAAATCAAAACTGTTTGCTTTGGTTTGCTATGTCACAATCTTAAGAAATCAACTCGGTTCAACACATCTGAAAAACGTCTCGATCAGAGAGGATTTTGACATCAACGAAATGGATATGCTCGATCGCACCCTCATCTACAAAAAGTCTCGATCGCCCATCGCTGCCGAGAGCGGTGTTTGCGCTGCCTCTCCCGATCGGCTATAACTTTAGTCTTGGTTCCCAGGGGTAGCATCAGCGAAAGTTAGAAAACTGGGGAGTTTTATAGACATTCAATCTGACTTGCAGTATTTTTGGGGAATATTTAGAGCCACAACTACTGGAGGCCCCTGCCATGACCGCGATCGCACCTCTACTAAAAACCCAACCCCAACCGTTTCGCTTTTTGCTGTACACCGAATGGGTCATGTTAGGCAGTTGTGGAGTGATGGCTGCGATCGAAGCGTGGCAGCGTCAAAGCATTCCCGTACAGCACATTCTGATCCTGATCTCCCTAGGTTTGATGGGATGGATCTTGCCTGCTGGCAAAATATCGTTTCGCTATGTCTATACGGCGATCGAAATGGGGCTAATCTTCTACGGAACTACCTTGGGATACCTGCATATCCTGCCGACGCTGTATTTGATCGTGTTGATTCGCAGTTGTTTTTTATTTGAATCCCCCGGTCGGTGGATTGTGGCAGGTCTTTCGCTGGTAATGTATATGGTTCATCAGATTCAGTATCTTCAGAGAGTGATGCCTCTGATGTTGCCTAATATCGAGCAACAGCAAATTTGGATGCACCAAACAGCAGAATTGTTGATGTTTGCGTTGGGGCTATTTTTCGTGTCGCAGTTGGTCAGTACCTTACTAACAGAACGCAGAACTCAGGAACAACTATCGCAAGCCCACGCGCAACTACGGGAATATGCCCTGCAAATAGAAGATTTAGCAGCAGTTCAGGAACGCAATCGCATTGCTAGAGAGATTCACGATTCGTTAGGTCACGCCTTGACTTCGCTCAACATTCAACTGCAAACCGCCGTGAAACTCTGGCAGCATGACCCAATAGAGGCAAAACCGTTTTTGGAACAAGCCCACCGACTCGGTAAGATTGCGATGAAAGAAGTTCGACAATCGGTCAATGCGCTGAGGGTAGACGCAGAGGCAGAAGAAACCTTGGAACAGGGGATTGCTTCGCTGATGGAAGACTTTCGCCGAAGCACGGGCGTTACTGTTACCAGCAGCATTTGCGTGGAAGTTATGTTACCGCCGACCGTTGCCAAAACGCTGTATCGGATCGTGCAAGAAGCGTTGACTAATATTTGCAAGTACGCCGAAGCTACCGAGGTGCGCCTGCAATTGCAAACAACGCGCGATCGAGTGCTTTTGAGTATTGAGGATAACGGGCGGGGGTTCCAGTTGGAAAGTGGTACTGGCGGGTTTGGATTGCGAGGAATGCGAGAGCGAATTACTTCTCTCAACGGAGAGTTTAACCTGGAAACATCACCCGAAGCGGGGTGCAGAATTGATGTTAGCCTACCGTTAAGTAGGTAGGTGCAAATAAATAATCCCTCTGTTCTAACTTCTGGTAGCTAAAAAGAGTGAGTCCTAAAAGTAGGGTGCGTCGCCACAAACAATTTTGGCTATTTACTCCCTTCCCGGTATTCGATCATGTACTTCTTCTTTTCTCTTCCTTCGTTTCCTTCGCGTCTTCGCGGTTCAATATCAATATTCTTCGAGTGGGAAGGGAGTAACATAAATAGCCGAGGGAACGCACCCTACCATTGAATAGGAATCCTAGCCCCTCTACGGCGGGGAGGATGTCAAGTAACAAAATGTAAAACTCAGCCAATCCCTTTCCGCCTTTTTCTTTTTCTGTGTAATTAAGAACTATCATGGGATGAGAGATTGAGGAATATCCCATGATTCGTCTGTTGTTAGTTGACGATCAGCAGCTTATCTGCCAAGGACTCAAGGCTATGTTAAGCCTAGAATCAGATTTAGAGGTGATTGGAGTTGCCCACAACGGAAAAGCTGCTCTAGAGCAAGTCGAAGCTCTCCAACCCGATGTTGTATTAATGGACTTGAAAATGCCCGTGATGGATGGTAGAGAAGCAACTCGCCTGATCTGTCAGTCATTTCCCAACACGAGTGTCTTGGTTTTAACTACCTTTGATGACGACGGATACATTGTTGATGCGATGCGAGCCGGGGCCAAGGGCTATTTGTTGAAAGATATGCCATCGGAAGAGTTAGCGCAGGCAATTCGTTTGGTGCGATCGGGTTATACTCAACTGGCTCCTGGTTTAATAGATAAGTTAATGACAGGATTCTGCGCGGCACCTACGACTCAACCCTCGAAACAACCTGAACTCGCACAATTAACCCCGCGCGAACAAGAGGTATTGCGGTTAATTGGTACGGGTTTAACTAACCGAGATATTGCCCAGCAGTTGTTTATTTCCGAGGGAACGGTGAAAACCCATGTCACTCATCTACTGAATCGGTTGAATTTGCGAAATCGATCGCAGTTGGCAATTTACGCCCATTCTGCGATCTCAAAACCTGAATTACTAGCTCGTCCTTCTGGAACATAGCTGATTTAAGGTAAAGTCAGACTTTTTGGGGCTCAACGTTCCTACATACAACAATCGTTGCCTACTGCCTCAACAGCTACATCCCTTATTTTGTCGTTGTCGAGCGCAGGCAATGTAACGAAATATTACAAGATGACGCTAAAACAGCATACAGTCTTGACAGCAAAGAAGTAAGCCGCTAATCTGATATACATACCCGGGTAAGTCAATTCACTGTCATATGCAAGAAAAGCAAAAAGTTACATTGTATCTTCCACCAGAACTGCATCGCCAGCTCAAAATCCGAGCCGCAGTCGAAACAGAACCGATGTCATCAATTGCAGAAAGGGCAATTGTCTTCTACCTAGGAAACCCCGAACTGGTTGACGAAGTAGAATCCTCCTACGGACAAACCCATCGGGTATACAACTGTCCAGAATGCACGGGTTCTGTGGTAATGCGAGATGGAGAACTGGCATCCGTAACAAGTCAGCCGAACGTATTGGCTGAGCAGGATCTTCCAGTAAAGCAGGTGTCGGGCGTCAGCTCCAGCACGGCTCAACCGGGAGAGGAAGAATTGGTTCCCTGCTAAGAATGCCTTGCTTCGGGAAACCTAGAACTGAACCTTTCAGTAATTCGAGGGCTAACGGCAGCATTGAGATTCAGCAAAGATAGCACCGTCTCTAGTGGGTCGAGGAATATGCAAGAAGAGATCAGTATTCTAATCCAAGCTCAATATCCTCTGATCTACCTCGTGACATCCGAGGAAGAGCGGTGTGAGCAAGCAATTTCGACAATAGCTCAAGCCAAACCACAGCGACGAGTATTTATCTGGACTGTAACTCACGGCATAGTAGAGTACGGTCAACCTCGAACCACCACTCAGCACAACACCGTCTCGCCAGAGGCAGCTATTGAATGGGTGATCAGGCAACGAGAACCCAACAGCAACGCTAGCATCTACATTTTCAAAGATTTACATCCTTTTATCGATTCTCCTCCGGTAACGAGGTGGTTGCGCGATGCGATCGCCAACTTCAAAGGAACGCAAAAGACAATTATACTGATGTCTCCTTTGCAGCAAATTCCGATCGAGCTAGAAAAGGAAGTAGTGGTATTAGACTTCGCCCTGCCAGACATGGCGGAACTAAATCAAGTATTATCCAGCCAGTTGGAGCAAACGAAATCGCGGCGGATTACCACAGAAGGGCGCGAAAAACTGTTAAAGGCTGCCTTGGGATTAACTAAGGACGAAGCTGAAAAAGTTTATCGCAAAGCTCAAGTTTGCAAGGGTCGCTTGACGGAAGAGGAAGTAGACATCGTTCTGTCGGAGAAAAAGCAATTAATTCGGCGCAACGGCATTCTAGAGTTCATTGAAGAAGACGAAACCCTGGATGCAGTCGGCGGTTTAGAAGAGCTGAAACGGTGGCTGAGACAGCGTTCCAACGCCTTTACAGAAAGGGCTAGAGAATACGGTCTTCCCCAACCAAAAGGGATGTTAATTCTCGGCGTACCGGGATGCGGCAAATCGCTGATTGCCAAGACTACCTCCCGCCTGTGGGGACTTCCCCTGCTGCGTCTGGATATGGGTAGAGTCTATGACGGCTCGATGGTAGGTCGCAGCGAAGCCAACCTCCGCAACGCCTTGAAAACTGCAGAATCGATCTCTCCAGCCATCCTCTTCATCGACGAACTAGACAAAGCCTTTTCAGGAGGCACTGGTTCGGCCGACTCAGACGGAGGTACATCCAGCCGAATTTTCGGTTCCTTCCTGACTTGGATGCAAGAAAAGACTTCCCCAGTGTTCGTAATGGCAACAGCAAACCGGATCGAGCGGTTGCCGGGGGAATTCTTGAGGAAAGGCCGATTCGACGAACTCTTCTTTGTTGACCTGCCTACCAAAGAAGAACGCCAAGATATATTCAAGATTCACCTGTCAAAGCGGCGTCGGGACATCTCTCGCTTCGATTTAGAGCAACTGTCCAACGTTTCCGACGGCTTTTCAGGTGCAGAGATTGAGCAAGGGCTAGTAGCAGCAATGTACGAGGCCTTCGCTCAAGACAGAGAGTTTACGCAGCTAGATATCATCGCGGCCATTAAATCTACACTGCCACTGTCTAAAACAATGACCGAACAGGTCAGCGCCCTCCGAGATTGGGCGAGACAGCGCGCACGGCCCGCTGCGTCTTCCGTCGCTGAATACCAGCGAATGGAATTCTAAAAGCTTTCTCCTGGTCCAAACAGGAGCAAAGGCTAGCAACAGCTAGCAGTTCGATTGAAGCGCCGCCCAGCGGCACCGTTAAATCCAGACCGTTGTTGTTTCTCTCTCAGTTTTATTAGGAGGAAATCCAATGTCTCACTTTAGCACTCTGCGTACCAAAATCACCGATGCCGAAATCCTGAAAGCTTCCCTGCGCGACTTGGGCATTTCAGTCAAGTCAGAAGCTGATGTTCGCGGCTATAACGGTCAGCGCGTTCGCTCCGACATCGTGGCGATTCTGGAAGGCGAATATGACCTGGGTTGGTCTCGCAATAGCGACGGTTCCTTTGACCTGATTGCCGACCTCTGGGGCGTCGCCAAAAAGCACAATCAAACTGAGTTAATCAACTCCATCAACCAGAAGTACGCAGTTAACAAGACCTTGGCAGCAGTCAAGCAGCGCGGTTTGCAAAACGCCAACGTCAAGTTGGTAGTGCAAAATTAATCGCGCTCGCGCATTCCCAAGCTCGCGGGTTAACCAAACGGGTTAACCCGTTTTTAGCTAGCTAGGATGTAGACTGGGGCTTTTAGCCCGCCGCATACTTTCTTAGCACCCCCAAGCAGCAGCTCTCAGGTAGAGAGCTGCTGCTTTAATGCTTGGCTACCTGATGCTTCGGGCAAGCGTCTATGGTTTGTTGATAAATTTCAATCATGCGATCGACTTTGCGTTCCCAATCAAAATGCTGGCGGACGCGATCGAGTCCA
>JAUBOG010000237.1:8434-9954 GCA_036700105.1 Microcoleus occultus BM001215583 | reverse complement strand
CCCTCTGCGCCCTCTGCGCCCTCTGCGGTTAATAAAAAAAATAAATCCCCTTCACAAACGAAATAAAATTAATATATGATAATTGTACATGATTGAGCGTTCTATTTAAAATAAACCTAAAAAATTGCCATGAAAGCAGTTGTGTTCGATCGCTACGGTTCCGCCGAGGAATTGCAGTACCGAGAAGTAGAAAAGCCGATCGCCAAATCCAACGAATTATTAGTCAGAGTTCGCGCTAGCAGCGTCAATCCCGTAGACTGGAAAATCCGGCAAGGACACCTGCAACTCTTGTCAGGATTTAACTTCCCTAAAATCGCTGGTTCTGACATTTCGGGAGTTGTGGTGGAAGTCGGCGGGGAAGTTACTAAATTTCAACCCGGAGATGAAGTTTATACTTTCTTAAATCCCCTAACAGGCGGTGCTTGTGCCGAATACTGCGCCGTGCCCGAATCGGCGGCCGCCTTGAAACCCCGCAACATCACTCATGTCGAAGCAGCAGCAGTGCCGATCGCAGGTTTAGCTGCTTTGCAATCGCTCCGGGATTTGGGTGATATTCAAGCAGGATACAAAGTATTGATTAACGGCGCGAGCGGCGGAGTCGGCATTTTTGCAGTGCAAGTTGCGAAAGCAATGAACGCGGAAGTGACGGCAGTTTGCAGCGCAAAAAATCGAGATTTTGTCAAGAGTTTGGGGGCAGATTTCCTGCTGGACTATGCAGAAGTTGACTTTACCAAACAGCCCGAAAAATATGATATAATCTTGGATGCTGTCGCGACCAGAACATTTGCTGAATGCGAAAATGTTTTGCAATTCCGGGGAGTTTATATCTCGACTTTGCCGAGCTTTGACAACCTCGCGCCGATGTTTTTCAGTTCGTTTATGTCGGGGAAGAAAGCTAAATTAATTGTAGCTAATCCTAACCCCAGCGATTTAGGGGTTTTGCGGGAGTTAATAGAGTCCGATCGCCTGGAGCCGATTGTCGATCGGACTTACAGCTTAGCAGAAGTAGCCGCCGCCCACGCTTACAGCGAAACGGGGCGCGCCGCCGGCAAAATTGCGATCGTCATTGAAGAAGTCAGTAGTCAGTAGTCAGTAGTCATTAGTCATTAGTTGGTTATTGGTTGTTATTTGTTGGTTATAATAATCAAGACAAATGCTTTTCGGCCAGATTTCCGATTCCCGATTCCCGATTCCCCATTACCAATTCGCCATTCCCTATGACAGCCCCCTCAGACTTGGAGACATCCGAACAAAATTTCAACAACAACCTCGAACAAGTTAGCGCGGAAAATAGCATTACACCAGTCGCCGATGATTTGATGGCTGTCAACAACTTAGAAGGTGCAGGAGTTAGCCCGGAAAATATTGCACCAGTCGCCGATGATTCTCTGGTTGCTAGCAACTTAGAAGGTGAAGAAGTTAACGCGGAAAATAGCATTTCAACAATCGCCGATGATTCTGCGGGTGTCAGCAACTTAGAAACTGAAGTAGTTACTTCGGAAAATAGCATCTCAACAATC
>JAUBOG010000237.1:0-8334 GCA_036700105.1 Microcoleus occultus BM001215583 | reverse complement strand
TTAGAAACTGAAGTAGTTACTTCGGAAAATAGCATCTCAACAATCGCCGATGATTCTGCGGGTGTCAGCAACTTAGAAGGTGAAGAAGTTACTTCAGAAAACAGCATTGCACCAATCGCCGATGATTCTGCGGGTGTAAGTAACTTAGAAGAAGTTACTTCGGAAAATAGCATTGCACCAATCGCCGACGATTTCACGGATGTCAGCAACTTAGAATCTGAAGAAGTTAACCCGGAAAATAGCATTGCACGAATTGCAGACAGTTTCCTGGGTTCCCGCAACCTCGAAAACGAATATCTCGATGAACTTCCCGACGAAGTTGAGATGTCTTTGTTCGACCATTTAGAAGAATTGCGACTGCGAATTTTCTATGCACTAATTGCAGTAGTAATCGCTATAGTCGGCTGCTTTTTCTATGTGAGACCGATCGTACAACTGCTAGAAGTACCGGCCGGCCCGGTCAAATTTTTGCAACTAGCTCCCGGAGAATATTTCTTTGTCTCGATCAAAGTTGCAGGATACAGCGGTTTGCTAATCGCCAGCCCGTTTATTTTTTACCAAATAGCGTTATTTGTTCTCCCAGGCTTGACTCGCAAAGAACGCGGGTTGCTCGGCCCGGTTTTCTTCGGTTCTAGTTTCTTATTTTTAGGCGGCTTAGTATTTGCTTACATCGCTTTGATTCCGGCGGCGCTCAACTTCTTTGTAACCTACGGGGCGGATGTTGTAGAGCAGTTGTGGTCGATCGACAAATACTTTGAATTTGTTTTACTATTAATGTTCAGCACCGGCTTAGCGTTTCAAATCCCGATCGTGCAAGTGTTGCTCGGCATTTTGGGCATAGTTTCTTCTCGGAAAATGTTGTCTGGTTGGCGTTATGTAGTCTTGGGAGCTGCGGTTTTGGGAGCTGTTTTAACGCCTTCTACTGACCCTTTAACTCAAAGTCTTTTGGGAGGTGCGGTGCTCGGTTTGTATTTTGGCGGGGTTGGTTTGGTGAAGCTTTTAGGACGGTGATTAAACTAAATTAAATCTTACATCCTTCTAACTAACTATGTTATGGGCGGGCAGGATGCCCACCCCACAAGAAAATCCACTTTTTGTGGAACAGGCATTTTGCCTATTTCTGGTGACAAAAATGCCAAAAAATCCACTTTTTGTAGAACAGGCATCGGGTGTATCTCAATCAGTGCAAGGGCGAAGCATTCCGGCAGACAATTTATTAGTCAGAAGCAGATATTTAGAGCCGGAATGCTTCGCCCCTACGAATATATTTCCAAAAATGAGATGTACCCATAGGCATCTTGCCTGTTGCTGACAGGTAGGATGCAAAAAATATAGAGACACGATCGCCCGCGCCTCTATAATTACTAGAAAGTTAAAATTCAACACCAAAGTTTTGTCAAAACTTTGTCTACATTCGGAACTGTTCCACTTCAGGCGTATAGCCGATCGGCAAAATGTAATCGAGATTCTCGTGGGGACGAGCAATAATGTGATACGATAGCAACTTTCCGCCATCGACCTTTTTAACTGATTCAATTCCAGCAGCAACGGCTGCTTGCACTTCAGAAATATCTCCTCGAACTATAATTGTCCAGTAAGCACGGGTTATTTTTTCATAGCGAACTAAAGTAACTCGGGCTGCTTTCACCATTGAGTCTGCAACTTCTACGGCAGCGGGAAATCCTAAGACTTCAACCATTCCAACTGCAACACCCATTACAACATTCTCCTAAGTTTCACAAGATATATGAGACTCATTGTATGTGAAAGTGTTGACAGAAATTGGTTCGGATGATTTTGGCAAGCTAGAAATCCGATCGCCCAAAATTAACACAGTACCGCCTGCCGCCGATCGCGCAAATCCCACTGTTTGAGGCGCAACAAAGCCCGCCTGACAAGACTTTCAATCAAAAAAACAACTTGGAAAATTAGATGCGCAGCAGTTGAATTTCTCACCGCCGGCAAGTCTGTACACCCGATCGCCGATCGATTTTCGCGATTTTGAGGTCAAAAAAGCAGCCCTCGGCGACACAAAACTTGATAAACCGCTTTTTGGGGCGATCGGCCCCGTCGGACTCCTGACTCGCAACCGATCGCTGCTTCACAACTCGTCGAGCAACCACTCCGAGGCTCTTTCACCCAAATCTAAGGCAAGACTGACAGCTTTTCCCAAGCGGGGGCGATCGCGGGTACTTACAATAAATTCTCTCACCTGTGCCGTGCTCCCCCAGCCGTTGAGGTAATTCGCCACCGCGTCCAAATGCTCGAAATAATCAGCCTCCGTCATCGGAAACGACGCCTGTTCCAAATATCTCCACATTACTTGGACGAAAATCTTGCCCCGCGTCCGCCGCAATCTGATATCGTAAGATTTTCCCCATTTCTCTAGCAATAGCTGGTGTAAATCCTGACCCGTCATGGTTGCTCCTGAGTGAATATCTTAAACAATAAAAGACAAAGTTCAAAAAATGTAATAATACTCTAATAAAGGCTGGAAGGTGCATTCTTAAAGGAATTTTCGCGACCTTAAATTTGTGCGAGCTTTCTGGGCGGCAATTATCCTCCTTCCTCTGCACGTAAAGGTTCGCGCTCCTACTAGCAAACAAACGTAACTTAAAACCGTAAAGGCAGGTCATGGCTCAATCTTCTGCTGGAAATCCCGATGTCCCCGATATGGGGCGTCGCCAATTTATGAATTTGCTGACGTTCGGTACAGTCACAGGTGTGGCGCTGGGCGCACTCTATCCCGTTGTCCAATATTTTGTTCCTCCGTCGAGCGGGGCAGTTGGTGGCGGAGTCACGGCTAAAGATGCCTTGGGAAACGACATTATCGTTAGCGAATATTTGACTTCGCACCCGGCGGGCGATCGTACCTTAGCCCAAGGTCTCAAAGGCGACCCCACTTATCTTGTGGTGAAAGAAGACTTGTCGATCGCCGAATACGGCATCAATGCAGTCTGCACTCACTTGGGCTGCGTCGTGCCTTGGAATGTTAGCGAAAACAAGTTTATCTGTCCTTGCCACGGTTCTCAATACAACAATGAGGGCAAAGTGGTGCGCGGCCCCGCACCTTTGTCTCTGGCCCTGGCCCACGCCACCGTCGCAGATGACAAAGTTGCTTTTACCCCTTGGAAAGAAACAGATTTCCGCACCGGCGAAGCACCTTGGTGGTCATAGTTATTAGTGATTAGTCAGCAGTCAGCAGTTAGTAGATAATAACGTCGGAGTTGGGAATCTTTCGCGGCGCAAAACTAACAACTAATGACTAATGACTAATGACTGATGACTGATGACTAATGACCGATGACTCCATTATTAGACCTTTGAGATTGAATACTCTGATGCCCCAAATTAATTTATCTGCGATATTTCGCCGCAGTGCCAGGACGATCGCGAAAACTGCCTTAGTGGCGATCGCCGCCGCAGGATTTTTCCTCACCAGCGACATCGCACTTCCCCAAGCAGCATTTGCTTATCCTTTCTGGGCTCAGCAAACAGCACCGGCTACTCCCCGCGAAGCCACCGGTCGGATTGTTTGCGCTAACTGTCACCTCGGCGCAAAACCGACTGAAGTTGAAGTCCCGCAATCTGTTTTGCCTGACACAGTTTTTGAAGCTGTGGTCAAAGTTCCCTACGATCAAAGCGTGCAGCAAGTTACCGGCGACGGCAGCAAAGGCGGCTTGAATGTAGGCGCAGTCGTGATGTTGCCTGAAGGTTTCAAGATTGCTCCGGCTGACAGAATTCCCGAAGAAATGAAGGAAAAAGTCGGCGACCTTTACTTCCAACCTTACAGCGAAACCCAAGAAAATATTGTATTAGTGGGCCCGCTGCCTGGTGAACAGTACAAAGAATTGGTATTCCCAGTTTTGTCCCCAAATCCTGAAACTGACAAGTCAGTTCACTACGGCAAATACCTAATTTACGTCGGCGGCAACCGCGGCCGCGGTCAAGTTTATCCGACCGGCGCCAAGAGCAACAATGCTGTTTATAATGCTTCGGTAGCTGGCAGTATTTCTAAGATTGCCACGCCAGAAGATGGCGGTTATGAAGTGACAATTCAACCGGCAGAAGGTGCAGCGGTTGTTGATACAATTCCAGCAGGCCCAGAACTGATTGTTACTGAAGGACAAACAGTTGCAGCAGGCGAACTTTTGACGAACAATCCTAATGTGGGCGGCTTCGGTCAAAAAGATGTAGAGATTGTGCTGCAAAGCGCCAGCCGAGTTAAAGGATTCATGGCTTTCTTGGCTTTGACCATGCTCGCTCAAGTGATGCTGGTTCTCAAGAAGAAACAGGTCGAAAAAGTTCAAGCTGCTGAAATGAATTTCTAAGCGCGGCTGTAACTAGATTGTAAGTAAGGTGCGCGCTGCGCTCCCTACTCGTGAGATTGTAAGTAAGGTGCGCGCTGCGCACCTTATTGTTTGATACATAACAGATAAAATAATGGCAATTGATGAGAAAATAGTTGAAGCAGGCCCGCTGCAGTGGTTTTATCGGGAAACTAATCCGGTTAACGAATCTGTCAGGCCTCCGGTGCTGCTGCTGCACGGTTTGCCGTCCCAAAGCTTTACCTGGACTGCAATCATGCCGGATTTGGCGGCAAGCGGATTTAGATCGATCGCCCCTGATTGGATCGGCTGCGGGCGATCGGCAAAACCGGACAAGCGCGACTTTGCTTACACTCCCGATGCTTTTGTTGACGCCCTCGGAGGCTTTATTCAAGCTCTAGAATTAGACAGATTTTACCTGGTTGTCCAAGGATTTTTAGCTTCGGCCGGCCTTCAATACGCATTCCAAAATCCCGATAAAATTGAGCGTTTAGCCGTCATAAATACACCCGTTTCAGCAAATATAAAATTGCCTTGGAAAATGCAGCAATTTGGACTGCCTTTTATCGGCGACATGATTACTCAAGATCCGCTTTTGGTGGACAGAACTCTCGAAGGCGGCAGCCGCCAGACGATTTCAGACAAAGATTTAGATGTTTACCGCCGTCCATTTTTGAAGAGTTCGGATGCAGGGCGATCGCTCATGAACACAGTCCGCAATATTCAATTGCCGCAGTCAATGGCAGAAATTGAATCCGGCTGGAAAGGATGGACTCGGCCAACCTTATTTGTGTGGGGTTTGACAGACCCTTGGCTGAGTGTTGAACCATCTCAAAAATTAGCCGCTTCCCTGCAAAATGCTGAGTTAGTCACGCTAGAACAAGCGGGACATTATCCTCAAGAACATTGGTCAGAAAAAGTTGGCGATGCTGTGATAACTTTTCTGCGCCAAAAGGAGGTAAAATAATTTTTTGTACCTAACTTTCGGTGCTGGGTTAGCGAGGCAGAGCCCAAGCATCTGCGTTTCCAAGCAGAGCCTTGAAGCGATCGCGCGCCACCCCATACTCGCGAGCGTACCCGCTCGCCGCGAGCAATCTAAAATCTAAAATCTAAAATCTAAAAGCGACATGATTCGTCCCCGTTCAATTCTTGCCTTGATGATGTCATTTCTGATGGCATTTCTCGTTAGTTGCAGCAGTGTGGAAGCCAAAGTTCCAACCACTTACACAGCAGCACAAATTCAGCAAATTCAGCGTTACGTTCCTACTCTCACAGAATTGCGATCGCGCATGGACAATCTGGGAACCTTAATTCAAAAACGCAATTGGGTTGATACCAGAACCTACATTCACGGCCCTCTCGGCGACTTGCGGAATGTCATGAAAACCGTCTCTGGAAGTTTGTTACCTAAAGATGGAGAAAAAGCTGTCGCTCTAACCAAAAGCTTGTTTGCCGATTTGGTTAACATCGATCTTGCTGCTAAAGACGTTGACTATGCAAAAGTCACCAGCAACTATCAAAAAGCAGTGGATGATTTTGATGCTTTCTTGCAGCTAATTCCTAAAGCCTAATAACTTTCGGGCTTGGGGTAGGGTGCGCGCTGCGCACCGAGAAGATAATCTGCGCAGTGCGCACCACGAATATCTAGTGGTAGGGTGCGCACTGCGCACCGAGAAGATAATGTGCGCAGTGCGCACCCTACGAAAAACTTTTATAAAATCTAAAATTGAATGGTTCGCGTTGCAATTATTGGTTGCGGTATTGTTGGAGCGTCGATCGCCTTTGAACTCAGCAATTATCCCGAACTTAAAATCACTGTATTCGACAAACAGCCGCCCGCACAAGCATCCACGGGTGCGGCCCTCGGCGTTTTGATGGGAGCAATCAGCCACAAAACCAAGGGCAGAAATTGGCAGTTGAGGGAAACCAGCCTTCAGCGCTACGAAACTTTGATTCCTGAATTGGAAGCAATGACGGGGCGGAAAATTCCGTTTAACAAACAGGGTATTTTAATGCTCCTTTCCCAGGGAGAGGATTTAAGTAAGTGGGAAAAGTTGCAAGCAACTCGCAAGTCTCAAGGTTGGGAGTTGGAAATTTGGGATGTGCAGCGAGTGCGGGATTTATGCCCTCATCTCTATTTAAACGATCGGATTATTGCTGCGATTTATTCGCCTCGCGATCGGCAAGTCGATCCGACGGCGCTAACTTTGGCTTTGGTTGATGCTGCTGAACTCAAAGGAGTTAATTTTGAGTTTGGGGTAGAAGTTGAAGGGATTGCTGAGTTGAATTCTCAGATGTGTCAGATTCAAACAACTCTAGGAAATTTAGAATTCGATCGGCTAATTGTATCTGCTGGCTTGGGTTCTTCTGCTTTAACAGCATCGCTAAATCAGTTGGTTGACATTCGCCCCGTGTTGGGACAAGCGCTGCATTTGCGATCGCCCAAACCTGTAGAAAACCCTGATTTTGCGCCGGTAATTACTTGCGATGACGTTCACATTGTACCTTTGGGAAATCAGGAATATTGGGTGGGCGCTACAGTTGAGTTTCCCGTAAATGGCGGGGAAATTCAGGCGAATGCTGAGATGTTGGAGCAAGTAATGGCAAGGGCGAGAGCCCTTTGTCCGGCCTTAGCAGAAGCCACTATTCTCAAGCAATGGTCGGGATTGCGCCCGCGCCCGGAAAAACGGCCTGCCCCAATTATCGAGACGCTTTCCGGTAACAGCAACATTCTCATCGCCAGCGGCCACTATCGCAACGGCGTATTGCTCGCCCCCGCCACAGCACGCATAATTCGAGAAACGATCGTGCAATAATTAACAAATGTTAATATAATTAAAAAAGCAATTTATTTCTTGCATTTCCCCATGTCAGACAAACCATTAGGTAAACCCCGCGCTTTATGGCGAGTAATTTTATTATCCGCAGTCAGTTTGCTGCTTTATTACGGATGGTACAAATGGATTATTCAAGAAGAGTTAAGACGCTATAACGGCACTGGTTGGTCGGGAACTCTCTGCTTGCTGCCCTTTGTTTTAGGAGTAGCAATCCCCCAAGCTTTGCGAATCTTCGATCCCGACGTTCCCGGATGGTTTGGTTGGTTTTCATTCCTCGGTATTGCTTGGATATATATCGTGCAGTTCAAACTTTACAATACAGTCAATGAATTGTATCGCGAAGAAGGACTCAAAGAACCGCTAACAGTTTGGTGGATTTTTGTACCGGGTCTAAATTTAGTTGTCGGCTTGCGGCAAATCCACTTTTTGAGCCAATTCTGGGCGCGAAAACAGGGAATTGAAGTTAAGGATAACTTAGCCGAAAGCCTTCCTTTCCTCTCAGCTAACGCTTAATCTGTATTTGATTTAAAACCGAATCAATACGTCAAGATGTAAGGTGCGCAGTGCGCACCCTACCACTAAAAACTATACAGCAAATCCCGAAGAATAAGTTTCAGTTCCGGTTCATCAACCCGCTTAATTGCTTTCGGAATACTCACCCACTGCCGCTTTCTCTTATAAGCTTCCGGCCAATTTTCCACAACTGTTTCTACTTGCAGTAAAAACACATCTACTTGCCAAGTACACCCAGACTTATAGTATTCATAAGTTCCCATCAAATCGGGAAAAACTTGACCCAGCACGCCCGCTTCTTCCCAAGCCTCCTTGGCTGCGGAATCTTCGGGAGTCATGTCAGGTTCAATTAAACCTTTGGGAATTACCCAGCGCTTGCCTCCCGAAGAAGTAATCAGCATTACTTCAATTTTTCCGTCTAGAATGCGGTAGGGAATTACCCCGGATTGTTCCACCAATACAATAGTTCTGGTATTCATAATTTATGAAATATATTTTGGTGCAAAAGCGGGTTCAACTTAATTGACAGTTGAAAACTCAAAACAAAAATTGCACCCTCATTTTACAGAATTTACGCGCGAGGTGAAAAACCCGGTTTCTGATACCAATTCTCCAAAATCTTGCAATAGTATGCACCGGTGCGGATCTGTGAGATA
>JAUBOG010000236.1:0-9968 GCA_036700105.1 Microcoleus occultus BM001215583 | reverse complement strand
GGGGGGACTGGAACAACTCAAAGTCCCCCTTGTTAAGGGGGATTTAGGGGGATCTAGACTCAGCTAAAAGCGAGATTTATCAAGGCTTTCGGCTTAAGTTGACACTAATGTCCAAAAGCCGTGTCCCTGCATTTAATAAACCAGGAATACGTTGTAAGTTTGCGGCTGCGCCAACCCCGACTAACATTTCACTAATATTTTTGAGTAATATTGCGGAGGAAAGTTGCAGGTTATTTGCTATGCTTTGATTATACATCAATAATTTATGGCGCAAATTAGTCTCAATGAAAAGAGTTCTGAGGTTGAAAACTTTCTTCGCGGCACTATTGGCGATCGTCCTGTTAACTCTCTACTTAACTCCTCCTGTAATGGCCGCGAATGCGGAGGATGTGAGTCAGCTATTAACAGATAATTGGTGCGTCAGCTTTTTGTGGAAGCAGTGCGATTTGAGCGCTGTCGATTTGCGGGGAGCTAATCTCCAAAAAGCCAATTTGAGCGGTGCCAATTTATCCGGCGCAAATTTATCCGGCGCTAATTTAAAAGATGCTGACCTTTCGGATGCAGACCTCAGCGGCGCGAATTTAGCAAATGCTGATATTTTAGGCACGAATCTCAGCCGAGCAAATTTGACGGCAGCTAATTTCAACCGTACGAAATTGTGGGATGCTAATTTGACTTTGGCCAATCTGAGCCGCGCCAACTTACAAGATGCTAACTTGTTAGATTCTCGACTTTGGGGAAGCAATCTCACCCAAGCTAATTTAACTGATGCGACGCTGCACGGCGCTGACTTGCAATACGCTAATTTGGCAGACACTAATTTGACAGGCGCTGACTTGCACAGCTTCTTTTCCAGAGGTTCCAAACAAGTCACAAATCTGAGCAATGCTAATTTAGAAGGCGCTATTTTAACAGGCGCAAATCTCCGAGGCGCGGTGCTGGCTGGGGCAATAATGCCCGACGGTTCTATCAATGAAGAAATTGGCTTTAATTTAAAGTAAAGTCGGTCTGAATAATCTAAATAACCAGCAATGATATGATGTCCTGTCGATTACCCAAAATTGGGTAGGGGCGGGTAAACCTGCCAATATCTGCCAATAATTGACAATCTCAAAAACCCGCCCGGCCGCGATATTATGGTCAATCGCTCGGACATGATATGACAAACTTTTCGGCTTGTTTTGCGAGCGATGAATTTTCTGGTAAATAATCTTAAAATTTCGCTGCAAACGGCTTGTTGAGGTGAGTGTCAAGATATTTTAAATCAGGGTGCGATTCCCTTCGGGATAGCTTCGCACGCGCGTCCTTTCAACTCCCAACCAGTCAATTTTGCTAAAATCTCTCTCAAATCTCCAACCGAACCAGCCCGGATCTGTTACAATTTGAAATAGACCCCGAACAGCAACCAGCCTAGAGATCCAAGCCTCCAACTCCAGTCGCCAAGAGCAAAAAGATTAGATATTTAGTTTCAACTACCAGATTCATCTGTAGAGTATATCTAAAATCTAAAATCGATCAACTGTGGAGTCAATTCTAAAATCTAAAATCGATCGGCTGTGGAGTCAATTCTAAAATCTAAAATCTAAAATCTAAAATCTAAAATCGACTGATGGAAACCCTACAAACCCAACTTTACCAACTCGCACAATTTGCTAACAATTTAGTCAACACTCAACTAACGCACCTGAGTTTTGTCAGCGTCGGAGTCATCTTTTTGGCAGGGTTGCTAACGAGCTTAACGCCCTGTATGCTTTCAATGTTGCCGATCACGATCGGCTACATCGGCGGATACGAAGCGAAAAGCCGCCTCCAAGCCGCGGCGCAGTCGGCGTGGTTTTCCCTGGGATTGGCGACAACTCTCGCGGGTTTAGGGATTGCAGCATCCTTTGCCGGACAAGTTTACGGCAAAATAGGAGTGGGTTTGCCGATCGCTGTCAGCATTATCGCTATTTTAATGGGGCTGAATTTACTCGAAGCTTTACCTTTGCAAATGCCGTCTTTCGACGCTGTTGGCTGGGTGCCGAAAAATTTGCCGGCGGGCGTGCGATCGTACTTGTTGGGATTAACTTTTGGTTTAGTAGCTTCTCCGTGCAGCACGCCGGTTTTAGCTACGCTCTTAGCTTGGGTTTCCAAAACCGGAGATACAGTTTTAGGTGGTGTGCTGCTGCTGTTTTACGCTGCTGGCTACGTCGCTCCGCTGATTGTAGCAGGTACTTTTACCGCGAGCATTAAAAAGTTGTTAGAATTACGCAAGTGGTCGAGTTGGATTACGCCAGTCAGCGGCGTTTTGCTAGTAGGATTTGGCGTTTTCTCGCTGATTTCGCGCATACTTCCTGCGTAAGGATAGCAATCACGGCAGAATCCGCGAGTTAAGTTTTTTTTAACGAACCGCGAAGACGCGAAGAACACGAAGAAAGAAAGAAAGAAAGAAAGAAAGAAAGAAAGAAAAGAGAAAGAGTTCACAATAGATTGAGACTTGCTAGATAAAAATAAGAATATTTTCTTGCTTGTTCCTTCTTCCTGACCTCCGTTACATCCGTTACATCCGTCGAGCGAATCAGTTGCCGAACTTCCTTCATAATTACCCATGACATCAAAAGAAGTATTTCTATCTAAACTATCAAATTGGGCGACTGCTCCTCAAAGGTTTTTTAAGCGAGAAGTCTTGCCGGTGCTGGCAGATTTGCGGCTGGCAATTATCTTGCTGCTGGCGATCGCATTTTTCAGCATTTCCGGCACCGTTGTCGAACAAGGTCAATCCGTAGAGTTTTATCAATCTAACTATCCAGAACACCCGGCTCTTTTTGGCTTCCTAACTTGGAAAGTTTTACTAATTGCAGGATTAGACCACGTATACCGCACTTGGTGGTTTTTGTCAATCCTGATTTTGTTCGGCAGCAGCTTGACAGCTTGTACGTTTACCCGACAGTTTCCGGCCTTAAAATCTGCCCGCCGCTGGAAATTTTATGACGAACCGAAGCAGTTTGAAAAATTAGCTCTCAGTGCGGAATTAGAAGCAGTTTCTTTAACTTCGTTAGAACAATTTTTGCAGCAAAAAAACTACCGCATATTTCGAGAAGGCGAAAAAGTTTATGCTCGCAAAGGCATAATTGGCAAGGTTGGCCCGATTATTGTTCACGCCAGTATGCTAATTATTTTAGCTGGGTCGATGTGGGGTTCGCTGACGGGGTTTCTCGGTCAAGAAATGGTTCCCAGCGGTGAAACTTTTAAGGTGCAGAATATCATGGATGCTGGGCCTTGGGCGGGGCCGCAGATCCCGAAGGATTGGTCGGTGCGGGTTAATCGGTTCTGGATTGATTACACTCCAGAGGGCGGGATAGATCAATTTTACTCGGATCTCTCAGTTTTGGACAAAACAGGCCGAGAGGTCGATCGCAAAACCATTCACGTTAATGAGCCGCTCAGATACCGGGGAGTCACATTTTATCAAGCAGATTGGGCCTTGGCCGCCGTGCGAGTTCGCCTCAACAAAAGCCCGGTTTTGCAACTGCCAATGGCTCAGTTAGATACCCAAGGTAAAGGTCGAATTTGGGGTGCTTGGATTCCGACTAAACCGGATTTGAGCGCGGGTGTTTCTCTGCTAGCAAAAGACTTGCAAGGAACGATGTTAGTCTACGGTACCGATGGCAAATTGTTAACTACTGTTCGCGCGGGGACGGCGGTGGAAGTGAACGGAGTGATGCTGTCAATTGACGAAGTTGTCGGCAGCACGGGATTGCAAATTAAAGCCGATCCGGGAATTCCCCTCGTCTATACTGGCTTTGGGTTGCTGATGCTCAGCGTGATGATGAGCTATCTGTCTCACTCGCAGATTTGGGCTTTGGAAACAAACGGCAAACTCTATGTCGGCGGGCGCACCAATCGCGCTCAGGTGACTTTTGAGAGAGAAGTTGTGGAGATTTTGGACAAGTTGGCTGAATCGAAAACAGCAGAGTCAAAAAGTGCGATCGCCGAAACTTCTTTAGCCAGTCAAAACTAATCGTAGGGTGCGCGCGGCGCACCTTACACCAGGTGAAAAACGGATAATTTAACAGCAAATAATTGTGACCAAAAGGATTGAGTAGTAGGGTGCGTCGCCCCGAGAAAATCTCGCTGCAGGCGCACATTATCGAGCGACGCACCCTACCGCTAAGAGTGGTTTACCAAGAATATGATGATAAAATTTTAGTAATTACTGCTTATCCTGGTAAGAGGTCAAGATATGAAAAAGATTAGATACAGCCCAGATGTAGATGCGATGCTGATCGAAATTTCCGTAGCTTGCGGGGCGGAACGCCATCGCCCGATCGCTTATGCCGAAGATGAAGGGAACATGATTCTGCACTATTCTAGCAGCGGAGAACTGGTGTTGATTGAAATATTAGATGTCAAACAATTTATCTCGCTAGAATCTCTCTCCGAAGCAATTAAGTAGGGTGCGTCAGAAGCGTGTTATTTTCGATCCAAACCAACAATCTCACGGCGACGCACCCTTGCAAAAAAACGGTGCGTCAAAATAATGCTTTCGGTGCTGATTGAGAATCTCAAAGCTGACGCACCCTACCTGCTACTTCTGGTGCGACACCTCAATCACCGTGTGCACGTTCCCCCTCGGCGAAAAATCGCCCTTCACCGTCGCTTCTAGGGGCGAACAAGCCGCGACAAAATCGTCTAAAATTTGATTGATCGATTCTTCGTGAGAAATGTAGCGATCGCGGTAACTGTTAATGTACAGCTTCAGCGCCTTCAATTCCACCACCCGCTCGTCGGGGACGTAAGTAACGTGAATCGTGGCAAAATCGGGATAGCCAGAAAACGGACACTTGCAAGTAAACTCGGGTAAAGTAATGTTAACGAAGTAGCGCCGCCCGACTCGCGGATTCGGGAAAGTAATTAACTCCCCGGCCAAAATCTCGCGTTCGCCGTATTTCATTTCCTCGGTAGTTGACTTTTGCGACATACTTTGTTCTGTTGGATGGTTGTTCATAGCGATCGCAGACAAACTGATAGCATTTAATGAAACTAACTATTAATATCTGTAACAAATATAGCAACATTCTGGGTTATTAGGAAGTTTTTGATTGCAGACACCATTCTGGGGAGTTGCATTTCCCTTCTTCCTTCTTCCTTCTTCCTTCTTCCTTCTTCCTTCTTCCTTCTTCCTTCGGCTGTATCTTGACGAATTGTGTTGCGATCGATCTAATTGCAAATACTCTCAGGCTAAACTTAAAAAAGTTCACCCTCGCCATCTACAATTATGCAAAATACTACCTTATCTGACAATACATCCCCTGAAAACTCAAATACTTACTCTCCATCGGTACCGATTTCCCTCTACCGAGAAGTCACGGCCGAATTGCAAGCCGCCCAAGCAATGCTCGACTCGCTCAAAACCCACAACCAGCAATTAGTCCAACAAAATCAACAACTGCGGCGAGAAGTAGAAACCGTAGTTCAAGTATCCCAACAGTTGCAGCAAGTAGTCAACTCGGCTCAGAGCGTCACCCAGACTGGGATACCTCAAATGCCCTCTGTCAAATTCAATTTCAGCAGCGTTGAACCCCCCTCCCCAGCACCAGCCACCTCGCAAACTAACTCTACCGTACCTCAACCCCCTCAGACAGTGGCTTTTCCCTTCCCCCTACCGGAACCGGAACCCGCAGCAGCTCCGATACCTGAGCCGCTTCCGGAAAAATTATTTGCTACTGTGTCGGAAACTCCTTACCGCATTCGCTCTCAACCGAAAAAAGCCTCTGACTTGAGCGGATTGTGGTTGGCGATCGCCATTTTTCTGATTGTGATTGCCGCTTTCGGCGCTGGTTATTTAGTTGTTCGCCCTTTGTTGAAGGGGAAGTAAATTGCAACAAGAATCCCACGACTCGAGTCGTGGGATTTTAAACAAAACCTAGCATAAAATGTTCAAAGTTACGCCCAGAAAGCTATTAAACTCTGACGGCACTCGTTTCTAACGCACGAGGCGCATACTGCTCTTCACAAGCAGATTCTAGGATGCCCACCCCGGGCTCGAAACCGCGCGTGAACTCAGTGAGTTTTACCTGTTTAGCTTCCAGAGCTGTCTGCAGCACCTTCATGGCCTTGTGAGGGTCGCCGGCTCCGCAGAAGAATAAGTCTGCGGCAAAATAACCGTGTTCGGGCCAAGTATGGATTGCTATGTGAGACTCGGCCAAAGTAGCAGTAGCCGTCACTCCGTGAGGACTAAACTGGTGTACGCACAAATCGATGAGAGTAGCTCCTCCGGCTTCGATCGCATCGAGTATGGCGCGGCGGATACGTTCAGGATCGTTGAGCAGGTCTCCAGGAGACTGCCAAGCATCAGCGACCAGATGGGTTCCCAATTGTTTCATTCTGCGGGGTTTTACCTCTTAACTTATCAAGTCTCAAACCTTTTAACAATAGCACGGTGTTAAAAAAATTGCAAGTAGGTTGACCAAATTAATTAAAGATGAAGATGAGGATCGCTGCCAACTTACTTTTCAAACAACCAGGTTCGATCGAGCGCAATCTTTTAATCTCTTGTTTCCATTGGCGGCACTTAAAAATAAGCTGGCTCGTTCTGGGTGCGGCGCAATTGATATGATATCGAAATGCCACGGACGGCTGCGGCTATGCACTCATTCGTAACATTCGCCCGCTCCAACCAATTCCGGCGATGGCGATCGCCAGCTTACTGCCCATAGTGGAAAAGTTGACCGGATGCAGTGAAGAGCGCAGCCCGTTTGTGCCTGCCAAATAAACAGACAAGCGCATGATCCAGCAGTACCAACTCCTCGAACAGATTTTTGCAGGCAATAGCGAAATGGCGGTGCTGATGCGATCGCGCGATTGGTCGCAAACGCTGCTGGGGGCTGTCGAAACCTGGCCTCAAAGCTTGCGCACCATCGTGCCTTTAGTGTTGAACTCCCGCTTCCCGATGGTCATTTGGTGGGGCAAACAATTAGTGTTGCTCTACAACGACGCTTGGCTGCCCATCCTGGGGACTAAACACCCAAAGGCGCTGGGACGACCCGGACAAGAGGTTTGGTCAGAAATTTGGGAGATTATTGGCGCACAGTTGAATAGTGTACTGGAAACGGCACAGGCAACCTGGTCTGAAGATATGCTGCTGCTGGTCGATCGCTGCGGGTACACCGAGGAAGCCTTTTTCACCTACTCCTACAGCCCAATTTTTCTAGAAACAGGCGAGGTGGGAGGGGCGTTTGCGGCTGTGACTGAAACCACCCAACGGGTGATTGGCGAGCGGCGGCTCAGAACGTTGCGGGAACTAGCCGCCAGTACCGCAGAAGCCAAGTCCGTTGAGGATATCTGCCGCATTGTCAGCGCCACCCTTGCGCACAATCCTTTCGACATTTCCTTTGCCTTGCAGTACCTAGTCGAACAGGACGGGAAACAGGCGAAGCTGGTGGGAACGGTCGGGATAGATGCTGGGACACCCGCCAGTCAAGAGCTGGTTGACTTGGCTGCTGAAGGCGATCGCTGGAAGTTTGCTATTGTCCAGCAGACTGGGGATGCTGAAATTGTTGATGAATTAATCGCCCGGTTTGGGAGGCTCTCTGGTGGAGCCTGGGATGAACCGTCGAAGCAGGCGATCGTGTTGCCGATCGCGTCTGCAGGTCGCTCGCAGCTATTAGCAGGATTTCTAGTTTTTGGAATTAGCCCTCGACGTGCATTTGATGATGAATACCGGGGCTTTTTCGATTTGCTCGCCAGCAATATTGCCACCGCGATCGCGAACGCCAACGCCTATGAAGCAGAACGCAAACGCGCCGAAGCATTAGCTGAGTTAGACCGCGCCAAAACCACCTTCTTCAGCAATGTTTCCCACGAATTCCGCACGCCGCTCACCTTAATGCTGGCTCCCTTAGAAGACACGATCGCGAATCTCGACGGCACAATTCCAGTAAGCGAACGCGAACAATTGCAGTTAGTGCAGCGGAACGGAATGCGGCTGCTGAAACTCGTCAATAGCTTGCTGGATTTTTCGCGCATCGAAGCCGATCGAGTCCAAGCAGCTTATGAACCGATTGATTTGGCAACCTATACGGCGGAACTTGCCAGTAGCTTTCGCTCGCCGATCGAACAAGCCGGAATGTCGCTGATTGTTGACTGTCCGCCCTTGCCCGAAGCGATTTATGCCGATCGCGAAATGTGGAAAAAAATCGTTCTCAATCTGTTATCAAATGCCTTTAAGTTTACATTAGCAGGAACAATTACTGTTCGATTGCATTGCGTCAAAAATAATGTTAAATTAACTGTTTCAGATACAGGTGTCGGTATTCCATCCGAAGAACTGCCGCATTTATTTGAGCGATTTCATCGAGTGGAAAATTCTCAAGGGCGGAGTTTTGAAGGCTCCGGCATTGGGCTATCGCTGGTGCAAGAACTTGTCAAATTGCAGGGAGGATCGATCGGGGTTTCCAGCACTTTTGGGCTGGGCAGTTGCTTTACGGTGACGATTCCCACCGGAACGGCACATTTGCCGCCGGATCGCATTCGTGCCAGTCCCACGTTAGCATCAACGCGCTCCGGCGCGATGCCGTATATCGAAGAAGCTCAACGTTGGTTGCCAGAAGGCGATTTGAGATTAGAAGAACCGAGCGTGGCTCCATCCACTCATGAACTCGTCAATCAACCCGCTCAATCTAAAATCCAAAATCTAAAATCTAAAATTATCCTGGTCGATGACAACGCTGATATGCGCGATTACATTCGGCGACTCCTGAGCGGTTCTTATATTGTTGAAACCGTCGCCGATGGCGTTGCTGCTTTGAATGCCATTCAGAACAATCCACCCGATTTGGTATTGACAGATGTGATGATGCCTCTTATGGATGGATTTGAGCTGTTGCGAAGTCTTCGTTCTAATCCCGCAACCCAAGACATTCCGGTCATTCTCTTGTCGGCACGAGCAGGCGCAGAATCCCGCATAGAAGGACTCGAAGCCGGAGCCGACGACTATCTGATTAAACCGTTCTCGGCGCGCGAACTGCTGGCAAGGGTAGAAGCAAGTTTGAATCTCGGACGGCTGCAGCAGGAAGTAACTGTGCGAGAGCGAACCCTTCTGGAGCGCGTCACCGATGCGTTTATGGCAATGGATCTCGAGTTTCGCTTTACCTATGCCAACGAAGCCGCACAGCGAGTGTCGCGAACTCCCTTAGCAGCACTGCTGGGCAAAACGATGTGGGAAGCATTCCCGGGCACGATCGGCAATCAGTTTGAATTCCAGTACCGCAGAGCGCTCTCGCAGCAAATCGCGGTGGACTTTCAGGAGTATTATGCTCCGTTTGATTTGTGGGTTGAGGTTCGCGTTTATCCTTCACCGACTGGGCTGTCTCTTTTCTTCAGGGATGTTACCAATCGCAAAAAAATTGAGCGGGAACGGGAACGGTTTCTCGCCGTCGGTGCGGATTTGCAAGTGATTGCAGGCATAAACGGGTATTTCCGCTGGGTGAGCCCCACCTTTGAACGAACCCTCGGCTGGACATCGGACGAAATGACATCCCGCCCCTGGACTGAGTTTGTCCACCCGGACGACCGAGGCGCCTCGGTTTCAGAAGCCGACAGTTTGTTCTCCGGTAACGAAACCTTTTCGTTTGAAAACCGCTACCGGCACAAAGACGGTTCCTACCGCTGGTTTCTCTGGAACGCCCGGCCGTACCCAGAAGAACAAGTGATTTACGGCGCTGCGGTTGACATCACCGATCGGGTGCGCGTCGAACAGGAGCGCCAACAGACCCAAGCAGCCTTGCGTGAAAGCCAGGAGCATAGCCGGAATATTCTGGAGAGCATTGGTGAAGCATTCTTTGCCCTGGATGAAAACTGGCGGTTTACCTACGTCAATCAATCCGCGGATACACTGCTCGATCGCACTCCGGGTGATTTGATTGGCAAGAATTTATCAGAAAACTGGGTTTAAAACCCCGTCCTTCTAGGACGGCTTTTCTTGCTCT
>JAUBOG010000235.1:0-10020 GCA_036700105.1 Microcoleus occultus BM001215583 | reverse complement strand
GGGCTGGGGGGGGTGAACAAGCTTGCAGAAACTCAAACTCAGCACTTGACAAATTGACCAATTGGTAGTTGCAATCAAACACTTGTTGACTAGGCCAACCGTGCATACAACTACTCAACTCTGGAATTGCTGCCAAAAGTGCTTTATCATCCGACCAATCAACTTTAACTACAGGCTTTTTGCCCAAGAAAAACTCGTAATGGCTGATTTCTGTATCCAACAATTCAATTAATCGATAAAGCTCTCGTTCCGTCAAATTCTTGGATCTTTCTATCAACTCCGGTGCTTTGCCCAAAAGTCTTTCTAACTGCCAATATCCCGGATTTGAGAAACCGATAAACTCCAATCCCGAAGCGTCAATTAACTCGAACAATGTGTCAATGTTGTAGTCAATTTCTTGCGGGTGAACGTACATATCCGCAAAACATTCGTCCCGCTGATTTTCTCCCGCCCACCGTTGTTTTTCGTACTTGACAAGACGGTTGTTTTCTGGTAAGGAAGCAAAGATTTCACGGCCGACTTTGACGCCATCGGGATAGTCGCCTTTTTGAGTTCCTTGCAGGAGTCCGATCGCCCTTTGCATCAATTGAATTTCCCAGCGTCCGAGTTCAGCATAAACAAAAATGTGCATCAAGCCACCAGGAGCCAACTTCGCCGCCAAGGCTTGAATGCCACGAATCGGATCGGGCAAATGGTGCAGCACGCCCACGCAGTTGATCAAATCGAACTCGCCTTCGAGTCGATCGGCATCGTACAAGCTGAGGTGACGAAAATCGGCTTCGCGCGCGCCCGTTAGCGAAGCCCTCGAAGAGGATCGGCGACAGCGTTCTTGTGCTACTTTCAAAGCACCTGAACTAAGGTCGATCGCCGTTACCGACGCTTCAGGATTGAGGTGAATCAGATAATCGGTACTAGAACCCGTGCCGCAGCCAGCATCTAAAATCCGAATATCCAGTTTTTGCGGCTTTTGACCCGTGCAAAAATTGTAAGCATCGGGCCAACTCCAGCGCCAGTTGTAGCCTGGGGGCGGTTCATCCGACAAAGGATCGGGCGGGAAAGGGAAAGTATCGTAAAGTCGGCGCACCGCAGCACTGATATCGGGTGAAGTTTCCATAAGTCAGGGAATTCTTTTGAGTCTTGAGTTGGGCTTGGGGATTGGAATTGGACTAACAATGGCGGCTAATGGCTGACAGCGCTAGCGTAATAAAACTTATCATTTTTTCTCATATAAGCTCTCTTAAATCTATACAATAAATCTCGGCAGGCTTTTTAACAAACGAGGGCTGTCAATAATCCACCGCCCAGCTTTCTGGTCAAGCGGGGGCGTCCGAAGGCAGAAGGTAACAGGCAAAAATCAAGGTAAAAGAAAATTTTTGTTTTTTTGTACCTTAATTGAGGGTATCTGCTGCGATCGAACAGAAGGCATCCGCGCTGCCTCGCCTTTCCTTCCACCGCTATAGGGGCAGTCTCCCCTACCTGCGTTTGGGTCGGACATTTCCCGGCAGGACGAAAGATGAAACCAAAACATTTTAATCTAAGAAAGTAAGCCGCTCGAACCTCGTGATAGGTAAAGGCAAAAAGTAAACAAAGCAAAAATACCTAATTTCACCTGCATCAGAAGGCAAGGTTAGTCTGGGTAAATGCTGCAACGATATTAGATAGGGAGCGAAGGAGTCTAATGACTGTAAAAGCAAGTGGTGGAAGCTCGGTTGCACGTCCGCAACTATATCAAACCGTACCGGTCGCAACGATTTCGCAAGCAGAACAGCAAGACCGCTTCCTGCAGCGGGGCGAACTCAGCGAACTGGCAACTTATTTCAGTTCCGGGGCTATGCGGATCGATATCTCTGCGACGCTGACCAAAAACTCGGAACTGATCGTATCCCGCGCAGCCAACCGGATTTTTACCGGCGGTTCTCCGCTGGCGTTCTTGGAAAGACCGGTAGAACCTGTGATGGCTATGGCTGGTGCGACTCGCGGCGGCTCGGGTAATGTCTCTGAAGGCATGAAACTCGGAACTGTCACCTACGTTGAAGGCCGCGCTGGTAACAGCACCGGCGGCGGCGGATTCTTGGGTTTGGGAAATCTGTTTTCTGGCGGCGGTAATGGCAGCGGCCCCATCCCGGCAGGATTTCAGCCGATTAATGTCTCGCGCTACGGCCCGGGAAACATGACCAAATCTCTGCGGGATTTGAGCTGGTTTTTGCGCTACATCACCTACGCGATCGTCGCTGGCGACCCGAACATTATTTCGGTGAACGTGCGCGGATTGCGCGAAATTATCGAAAATGCTTGCTCGTCGGCGGCGACAATTGTGGCAATGCAGGAAATGAAGGCCGCATCTTTGAGCTATTTCAAAAAGGATGCTGAAGCTACTGCGATCGTCGGACAATATTTCGATGTCGCAATTAGCGAATTCAAAGCCCCCACACCTTCACCCAAGGTGCGCCAGCGCGAAAGCAACGACCAGCAAGGGCTGCAACTACCTCAAATCTATTTCAACGCAGCGGAAAATCGGGCGAAATTCGTCATGAAGACCGGTCTGTCGTCGGCAGAAAAGATTGAAGTAATCAAAGCAGCTTACCGCCAAGTATTCGAGCGCGATATTACCCGCGCCTACAGCCAAAGCATTTCTGACTTGGAATCCAAGGTCAAAAATGGCGAAATCTCCATGAAAGAGTTTATTCGCCGCCTTGGCAAATCTCCTCTGTACCGCCAGCAATTTTTTGAGCCGTTTGTTAACAGCCGCGCTGTAGAATTGGCCGCCCGCCACTTCCTCGGTCGCGGTTTGAGCTCGCGCGAGGAATTTAGCAAGTATTTTGCGATCGTCACTAAAGGCGGCCTGCCAGCCCTCGTAGATGCAATGGTCTATTCTCAGGAATATTCCGACTACTTCGGCGAAGAAACCGTGCCTTACCTGCGCGGTTTGGGCCAGGAAGCTCAGGAATGCCGCAACTGGGGCCCGCAAATCGATCTGTTCAATTTCAGCGCTCCGTTCCGCAAGGTTCCTCAGTTCATCACCTTGTTCGCAGGCTACACTCAGCCTCTGCCAGACCAGCACGTTTACGGTATTGGTAACGATCCGCTGGAAATTCAGTTCGGGGCGATTTTCCCGCAAGAAACTCGCAACCCCAGGAACCGTCCGGCTCCCTTCGGCAAGGACACTCGCCGCATCCTGATCCGTCAAGGTGCGGGGATTGACAATCAGTTGAGCAATCCGGCGGCTCGCGGCGCGGCTCCTGGTTCTCTGGGCCCCAAGGTCTTTAAATTAGACCAGTTACCCAGCAACTATGTAGCTTCCAAGAAAACTGCCCGCGGTGTCTCTAGCAGCTACAGCAATGCTTCCAGTGTCAAATATACCGAAAGTTCCACCCAAGCGGTGATTCGGGCAGCTTACCTGCAAGTGTTCGGTCGCGATGTGTTCGACGGCCAGCGCCAAAAGGTGGCGGAAATTAAGCTGGAAAACGGCGATATTCCGATGCGCGAGTTTATTCGGATGTTGGCTAAGTCTGATGTGTTCCGCAATATGTACTGGAGCAAGCTTTACGTTTGTAAGGCGATCGAGTACATTCACCGCCGACTCCTGGGTCGCCCTACCTACGGCCGTCAGGAAATGAACGCTTACTTTGACATTTGCGCTAAGAAGGGTTTCTACGCGCTGGTCGATGGCATCATCGATTCTTTGGAGTACAACGAAGCTTTCGGGGAAGATACTGTCCCTTACGAGCGCTACGTGACTCCCGCTGGTTTGTCGATGCGGACGATGCGTACCGGTTCCTTTGGTGAGAAGAAGGCCAACGTTGAGCCGACTCCTGAAACTCCTCGGTTTATCGAATTGGGTGCTGCGGGCGATCGGGGTGATACCGAGTTGCAAAATCGGATTGCTCAAGGTGTCAGCAAGCGTCGCGAACAAACTAAGGTGTTCAAGCTGACAACAACTTCGGACAAAGTAGCTTTGAAAACTTTAATTCAAGCAGCTTACCGTCAAGTTTTTGAACGCGATTTGAATCCCTACGTTGTGAAGAATGAATTCACAGCTTTGGAAAGCAAACTTGGCAACAATGAAATCAATCTCAAGGAGTTCATTGAAGCTTTAGGTTGCTCGCCGCTGTACGTCAAACAATTCTACGCACCTTATCCAAATACTAAGGTGATTGAGTTGGGTACGAAGCACTTCTTGGGCCGCGCTCCTCTCAATCAAGCGGAGATTCGGACTTATAACCAAATCTTGGCAAGCAAAGGGATTAAGGGCTTTATCAACGCGATGTTGCTGACGGTTGAATATGCTGAGGCTTTTGGTGAGGATACTGTTCCTTATCGCCGCTTCCCAACTCTACCGGCTGCTAATTTCCCGAATACTGAAAGGCTGTACAACCAGTTGACTAAGCAGAATGGTGAGATTGTGGTTCCGAGTTTTGAGCCTGCGACTGTTACTGACAGAAGTTAATCACAAACTACAAGAAAGTTGATTTTGTAGGTTGACAAAAATCCCTCGCTATGGTAACGCTGTAGCGGGGGATTTTTGGTAGAGGGCTGTTTCATTCTCGGAAAAACCGCGATTTTGTAGGTAGTGCCGGTGCCTATCCCCGACTCAAACTAAGAGGGCGGGCACGGGGGCACCACCCCTACGAAGAATGAAACAGCCCTGAATTTTTGTTAAAGGGCGATCGGGCATTGAGAATTTAGTTAAAATGAATCCAAAGGGCGATAACGAGCAATCAAATCCACTGAGAAAACTCAGAACTCTCCCTACAACCTCAGAGGCTCAATTAATTCAAAATCGAGAGACTTGGCTACCGCGTCCAGAAGCTATAGCAGTAGATAAAGCTCAGGAAGTGATAAATGACCTTTATAGGGAGGGAGCAGAGTACGGTGATGGAAGTTGTGCTTTCATGGTGATGAAGGAACAATTTGAAGGAGGCGCGGGGAATCCACCGCAGTCGCTAAAAGATAGCACTCTCCATGCTGGAAAGTGCCAGCAGTATATTAAAGGACTTCGGAGGCATTTAGACAAGTTGCCCTCTGAAGCAAAGCAAAAGATTCAGCAGGAAATTGTCAAGATGCAAGAGGCGCTAAAATGGGCTGATGATTACCGAAACAGCGATGAACCGGAGATTCCCAGATGGGCAAAACCTTGGAAAGAACAATTGGGGAAATAAAGTAATGCTTAAGTTAGACAGCAAGCGCAGTCGTTATATAGGAATGGATTGGCAAAGCAAGCTGCATCCATTTGCGATCGCACCTAATGATTCTCTAATCTGTTGCGATTTAAGAGGTTGTATCTTTGATAAACTAGATTTATCGGGATGTGAGTTTTTTGGTTGTCGCTTGAATGGAACATCTTTTCAAGAAGCGACTTTATATGAAACAAAATTTATTGGCTGTTTTTCTGATGAAGAATCTCGCCCAACGGATTTTAGAAATGCGATCGGCACAAATCTATCAGTAGAATTTTCTCACATAAACTTTCTATCAGAAGAACATCAGCCAAATTTTTCCAATAGTTTTTGGGACGATGGTTTAATCTTGGGAGACTTTTTCCAAGATGATATGAAATGGCCTTCGGAAGTGGCAAAGGCTGCTGCTGATACACTTTCAGAACGCAATGATGTTAGATATAATGCTACTGTAAAAATGGGAGAATTAGATAATCCTGTTGTTGCTCCTCTACTGGGTTGCTTGCTTTTTGAGAACGAATGGGATGTAAGGGCGATCGCCCTGGAAGTGTTAGGGAAGCTGCGACATCACGAATTCCGGTACGGTGACGAAGTATTATTAGAGTTGATGTTTTTGTGTCTGGGAGACAGGCATTCGATCGTGCGACAGACAGCGGTTGAACTTGTAGAAACTATTTCACCGCCGGAGCGCGTTTTGCTAACTTCCATTAATAGAATGGTTGTAGGTGCTTCTGATGATGAGCGACTGGCTGGTTTGCTGGCGGCTATTGAACTCTGTCAACTCGATGATAATTATGTTGATTTATGCGATCGAGAAGTAATTGATTCTCTACTGGTAGATGGAGGATATGAAGTTCGCAGCGAATCCTCGCGGCTGCTTGAGATTATTGGCGATCGGGCGATTGAGAATTATTGAAATTTGCAAAATTCTAACATCCGTTTGATTTTTGGCAACTGTCTTTCCGATTTCCGAAAAGCCAGCCAGATGCGATTGGTAACAGCTTGTGCAGGTTTGATCACAAGTGTCAAGCGATTTTCTGTCACCGCATCTGCACACAAGTAATCGGGAAGAACGCTAAAGCCAAATCCGCATTCCACGGCTTGTCCGATCGCTCTTAAATCGGGAATAATTAGTTTGGGTTGAACGTCGATTCTGCGGCCAAACACGACGCGCCAAAATCGGCGGGCGATGGGTAATTCTTCGCTGTATGCAATCCAAGGTTGGGTTAACAGCCATTGAGACAGCGGGTTTAAATCTGTTTGACTGATTCCTTCAGCGATCGGAATCGCAGTATTTGGCGGCCCGACTAGCCAGAAATTTTCCTCGAATAGCAATTCATATTCGATATCGGACAAGGTAATTTTTTGGGTGGCAATTACAATGTCTAGCTTTCCGGCTTTGAGTTGTTGGATTAACTCTGATGTTAACCCAAATTGGACTGTGTAAAAAGTGCGATCGTCCTGCGGTAATTTACCCAGTATTTGCTTTGTAAAAAATTCTTGGGCTGTACCGATTCTAATGGTTTGCGGTGTTTCGGCGGTTGAGTTTTTGTGGGGAATTGATTCGAGTTTCTCGATCGCACTTGCAACTTGAGTATACAATCTTTTTCCCGCTTCCGTCGGCACCATCCGTCTCGGAGTCCTTTGAAACAACGGATTTCCCAAAGCTGATTCTAGGGCTGCGACGTGTTGGCTGACAGCGGGTTGCGTCAGGTGCAAAACTTGGGCCGCCCCCGATACGGTTCCCACGCGGTAAACCTCGATAAAACTGCGATACCATTCCAAGCTAATCATCAGGAAAGCACGACACGGATGTTGACACGGATACACGGATTAATTGTCGAGCATTCGCAGTTGCTATAAATAAATTTATAGTTACACGAAACTTTCATAATTTGTATTTTAGATGAATTCGACCTAGGATGAAAACAACAGCCGCAAACACACCCGCAAAAGGAATAGACTATGACTAGCCAAAAAGTTCTGATTGTGTTAACCAGCCACGATACTCTGGGCGACACTGGTAAAGAAACTGGTTTTTATCTCCCAGAGGTGACCCATCCCTTACACGCATTTACTCAAGCGGGATTAACGGTAGATTTTGTCAGCCCAAAAGGCGGCAAAGCTCCCATGGTTGGGATAGATTTAGAAGACCCGCTAAATAAGGCTTTTTTAGAGGATTCCGAACAAGTTTCGCGAGTCGAAAATACCCTCAATCCCCCACAAATTGACCCCGCAGAATATGGCGCTATTTTCTATGCTGGGGGACACGGAACAATGTGGGATTTTGCTGACAACGAGAAACTTGCTGCGATTGCTGCTGCTATTTACGAAGCAGGCGGGATTGTCGGTGCTGTTTGTCACGGGCCCGCGGCTTTAGTTAATCTTAAGTTGTCTGATGGTGAATATTTGGTTGCAAATAAGACTGTGGCTGCTTTTACTAATGAAGAGGAAGCGGCTGTGGGATTGACTGACATCGTACCGTTTTTACTGGAATCGAAATTAATTGAACGCGGCGCTAATTTTACCAAGGTTGCTAATTTTCAGGCTCATGTTGTTGCGTGCGATCGCCTCGTCACAGGTCAAAACCCCGCTTCTGCTGCAGGTGTTGGCGAAAAAATGGTAGAATTAATCCAAAATAGCGCTGTTTGATCTCATCAATCGGTGCAGCCAAGAGTTTTAAATCTGTCGCGGGATTCGCTGAAGCAATTAGATTTGAGGTTTCCGATTCCAGCCAATCTTGACTGATAATCGCATCGGGGCGGGTGCAGGTTCCTGCCCTTTCTGCATTCGTTAACCGTACTGAAGTAGCCCCCTTTACCCTCTTTACATTACCGCTATCTCTTCGTTTTTGATTTTAGCGTACAAATTTGCGATCGGCACAGCCAAAGCGATCGGATAATCTCAATTTTCTTTTTGGATGAGTGCGACTCCCAGAACTCGAACCGATATCTACGCGCCATCTCTCCGATCGCCCAGGCCGTCAAAAACGCTTTTTACTCTCCCAAAAATATCCTCGCTTTTGCCCATCTTGATGGTTTGAATCTCAGATTATTCCGGCTCGCGGATAACTCATTCACGGTAACAGACAATTAATCCTGTTCGGTTAAATTTATTTGATAAAATTAAAAAAAAAATTCCTTTTTTTTGGGGTTAAAAGCTTGACTCGGAGACTTTGAAGAAGTATAATTTAATAATGGGAATAGTGGCAAAAATAAATTTTATAGCACCACTCCCATTATCTAAAATATACCTCAAAAATCAAGGAAAATCAATAGGTAATACTTCCTTTTTTAAGGCAATTTTTGGAACGAGATTGGCAGCAACCAGGTTTATTTAACAATTGCCAAGGAAAAAAGGAGAGCCGATCGCTTTTGCTTTCACAAAAGTGCGACTCCCAGAAATCAAAGCGAAATAGAGGCGCAATTTGTGTACGCTCCTATGTCGTAAAAAATGCTTTTTATTCTCCGAAAGAGAGGCTCCCGAGGGCGATCGCCCAGTTATCGGGTCTTAGAGATCCCATTTTCAAATAAAATAAATATGCAGGCAAGCTTAAAACCCTTATCTCATCAATCATTCTCAATTGTTTAATCTAAAATCTCAAATGGTACGCTCTCGATCGAGATATTGACCGCCAAATAAAACATCAGAATAAACTGGCAACTTGTTCCGATCGGTAAAATAGCTAAATGAATATGCTATTAGGGCATAATGTTGTTAAAGACGGAACAGGGTATGGAACTAAATTTACAGAAATTTTATAAAGCCTGCAATCCCAGCTACACCCTGGCAGTAGCAAATCAAGAAGACCGACAATACTATATCGATTTCTCGACCGTGCGGGGCGGCACAATCGTAGAACAGTTGGAGCGCACCATCAGCCGTCTTTCCCCGGACGTACCTACCTGTCAATTATTCACAGGTCATATCGGCTCTGGCAAATCTACAGAATTGCTGCGGCTGCAAGCACAATTGCAGGAGCAAGGATTTCATGTTGTTTACTTTGAGTCGAGTAAAGACTTAGACATGGCAGATGTCGATATCACTGACATTTTATTGAGCGTGGCGCGTCAGGTGAGCGAAAGCATTGAGAAAATGAAAATTAAGCTGCAACCTACGGGTTTTAAAGCTTTGCTCAAAGGGGTTGCTGATGTTTTTCAAACTCAAATAGATTTGAGGGCTGAAGCTAATGTCCCCGGTTTTGGCGAAATAAATGCCAGCACGGAGGGAGAATTTTCTCTGGCTTTGGGAATTGGCAAAATTACTGCTAAAGCGAAAGATGCTCCGAATTTGCGATCGGAGTTGAGGCAATATTTGGAGCCGCGAACTAATGTAATTTTAGATGCACTGAACAAGGAGTTGCTGGAACCGGCCAATCAAGAACTCAAACGCCAGGGAAAACAGGGACTTGTGGTAATTATCGACAATCTCGATCGCATACACCTGTGCGCGAAACCGACGGGGCGCTTGCAGCCGGAATACTTGTTTGTCGATCGCGGCGAGCAGTTGGCAAGACTGAATTGCCACGTCGTGTATACAATTCCTTTGGTGCTGATTTTCTCTAACGATTTGGGCCAGTTGACCAATCGCTTTGGCGTAGATCCCAAGGTTTTGCCGATGGTACCGGTGCAGTTGAGCGACGGTTCTGAGTTCTCTCTCGGTATCGAATTGTTGCGCCAGATGGTTCTGGCGCGCGCTTTTCCGACGCTGGAACCGGAGCGGCGCTATACTTTGGTTGGCAAAATTTTTGATTCTCCGGAAACTCTCGATCGCCTCTGTCGAGTCAGCGGCGGTCATGTTCGCAATTTGCTCCAACTGCTTTATAGCTGTCTGCAAAAACAAG
>JAUBOG010000234.1:0-10032 GCA_036700105.1 Microcoleus occultus BM001215583 | reverse complement strand
CAAAGTCCCCCTTCTTAAGGGGGATTTAGGGGGATCGAGACTCGGCTACAAGCGAAATATACAGAGGGTTTTAGTTTTAAGTTGACACCAATGGGATAAAACCAGCCCCTAATTATCCGCGAACGAAGTTAACCGACTTGATGCAGGAGGAAAAAAAGTGGCGATACTCGACGGTTTATTTAACGGCATTAGTATCGGCGCAGTTTTGTTAATTGCAGCCTTGGGATTAGCGATTATTTTCGGGCTGATGGGCGTGATTAATATGGCTCACGGCGAGTTGATGATGCTGGGTGCTTATACAACTTTTGTAGTGCAGAATGTCTTCAAAGGTATTGGAGGATTTGCTTTTGAAACTTATATTTTATTTGCCATACCTTCAGCTTTTTTAGTAGCTGGACTGGTAGGATTAATTCTGGAACGCGGTGTGATTCGGCATCTCTACGGGCGGCCCCTAGAAACTCTGCTGGCAACTTGGGGCGTAAGTTTGATTTTGCAGCAGTTTGTCCGCAGCGTGAGTTGGGTATTTGTAGCGAGCATTGCTGTGTTTTGCTTGCTATTTTTTGGCGGTTTGCAGGTTTTGAAACGCCGCCCAGATTTTGAGCAAGTTCGCAAGAGAATTACGGTAATACTTTTGCCTCTTTCTGCGGCTATTGCTTGGGCGGTAAGCGCGTTTTTAGGGCAAACTTACCAACTCGCAGTAACTAAACCTTGGTTTGGCGCTCAAAATGTGGATGTAACTGCGCCTGCATGGCTGCGCGGCGGCATACCGCTGGGCAGTTTTCAGTTGCCCTATGCCCGCATTTTTATTATTGTGCTGACAGGTATTTGTTTGGCGGGAATTTACTTTTTTTTGCAGCGTTCTGTGTGGGGACTTCGGATTCGCGCTGTGACGCAAAATCGCAGCATGAGCGCGTGTTTGGGAATACCTACCGAACAAGTAGACGCGCTGACTTTTGCTTTGGGTTCGGGGTTGGCCGGTGTTGCTGGGTGCGCGATCAGTTTGATCGGTTCGGTAGGGTCAAATACCGGACAAAATTATATAGTCGATACTTTTATGGTTGTGGTTGTGGGGGGTGTTGGCAAGATTCTGGGGAGTGTTGTTGCTGCGATCGCGATCGGCACTGCAAATTACCTGATCGGTTCTGGAACTTTAGCAATAATCTTCGCTCCCGTCCAGCCTTTAGCTGATTTTTTCACATTTTTCGCCACAACCAGCATGGCAAAAGTAATGGTATTCGCCTTAATTATGGCTTTTCTGCAAGTGAAGCCGGGAGGGATTTTCCCGCAAAAAGGGCGGACTGTTGAGAATTGACAACAACTACAGCTTTGAGCGCAAAAAAAATGGAAAATACACAGCGAAAGGCACTGCTAAAAGAAGCGGCAATTGTAGGGGCGATCGCCCTGATACTGATATTGCTGCTCCCGGGAATACTCCCCGACGTTCGCCTCAACCAATTGGGACGATTTTTAGCCCTCGCCATTGCAGCCCTAGGCATTGACTTAATTTGGGGATACACGGGTTTACTCAGTTTAGGACACGGGGTGTTTTTTGCGATCGGCGGCTACGCATTCGCCATGCACCTAAAACTGCAAATTCCGCCAACAGCCAGCAGCCAACTACCCGAATTTATGAACCTTTACGGAGTCACCGAACTCCCCTGGTTTTGGCAGCCATTCCATTCATTTCCCTTCTCAGCAGCAGCAGTAATTCTCACCCCCGCAATCTTGGGCGGAATTTTAGGTTACTTAGTATTCCGCAATCGAATTCGAGGCGTTTACTTTTCAATTCTCACCCAAGCAGCAACGATCGTATTTTTCAACTTCTTTAACGGCCAGCAAAAACTGATTAACGGCACCAACGGACTCACCGACTTTAAAACCCTGTTCGGAGCCCCAGTAAATAACCGAGATACGCAATATATTTTCTACATTCTCACCGTACTATTTCTAGCAGCAACATACGCCCTTTGCCGTTGGCTGACAAGCGGGCGTTTCGGGCGCTTGCTAATCGCCATTCGCGACGACGAAGTGCGGCTGCGTTTCTCCGGCTACAATCCCACAGGATACAAAGTTTTAGTATTTGCAATTTCCGCCGGTTTAGCCGGAATAGCAGGCGCTTTATTCACCGTACAAACCGGAATAATTTCGCCAAAAGCGATGGATATTGCATTTTCAATCGAAATGGTAATTTGGGTAGCAGTCGGAGGTCGCGCCACATTATCGGGAGCAATCTTAGGAGCACTGCTAGTCAACTTCGGCAAAAGTTTCTTGAGCGAACAATTTCCCGAAGTGTGGCTGTTTTTCCAAGGCGCGCTATTCTTAATAGTAGTCACAGTCTTGCCCGACGGCTTAGTCGGATGGCTGCAACATCAAAGTTTCAACCAAATCCGCGCCCTGTTCAGAAAACCGAAGTACGTATCTACTTACCCCAGCCTGGAACAAGACCCAGAAGTGCTGCACGAAAAAGAAGAACTTAAACATTGAGTGCTAAATGATGGTGTACGGTATTCTTGCCGATTCTCTCTTCAAAGATTTTGTAGTAAAATACTCAGTTATTTAACTTTAGGGAAACATATGACAGATATTATTGACTACAAAATCTACGGCGACGATTTGCAGCTCATCGAGATTGAACTCGACCCGAGAGAGGGCGTCAGGGCTGAAGCCGGAGCTATGACATACATGGAAGGCGACATTCAAATGCAAACAGCCACAGGCGGCGGCTTGTTTCAAGGTTTCAAACGGATGCTGACAGGAGAGAGTTTTTTCATTACCACCTTTGTCAACAGCGGAAATCGCAAGGCCCGCGTCGCTTTTGCCGCCCCGTATCCGGGTAAAGTAATTCCCCTCGATTTAGGCCAGCTTGGCGGTAAATTTTTGTGTCAAAAAGACTCGTTTCTCTGTTCGGCCAACGGCGTTGATATTGAGGTAGCTTTCACCAAGCGGCTCGGTGCCGGTTTCTTTGGCGGAGAAGGCTTTATTCTGCAAAAATTGCAGGGTGACGGGCTCGCTTTTGTTCATGCGGGAGGAACAATCGTTGAGAAAAATTTGGGAGTTGGCGAAGTGTTGCGAGCGGACACTGGTTGTTTGGTCGCTTTTTCGCCGACTGTAGATTACGATATTCAGTTTGTGGGCGGGTTTAGAAATGCTCTATTCGGCGGCGAAGGCTTGTTTTTGGTCAAGCTAACCGGGCCTGGAAAAGTGTATTTGCAAAGTCTGCCGCTCTCGAAGTTGGCTGAGCGGATTATGGCTGCAAATCCAGCACCTGTAACGAGCAATTCTAGCACTTTTGCCTGAGAGTTATGTAGGGTGCGTCAGTCAGTAGATGTTTCGGCTTTCTCAGAGATGGTTGACTGACGCACCCTACAACTACAACGAAAATCAAGAAAATTCAAGGAAAATCAGTTGTTGTATATTGCCGAATTAAAGTTATGAATGGAAAAGTATTAGAAATCGAAAACTTGACTGTTAGCTTTGACGGTTTTAAAGCCATCAACGGTTTGAATTTCAGTATGGATGCGGGCGAACTGCGAGTGATTATCGGCCCGAACGGTGCGGGGAAAACAACTTTTCTCGATTCGATTACGGGGAAGGTGCAGCCGACGGAAGGGCGGGTAATTTTTAAAGGCCGCAATTTGCGGAAATTGTCGGAATATCAGATTGCTCGTCTGGGTATTGGGCGCAAGTTTCAAACGCCGCGAGTTTACTTGAATTTAACGCCTCGTGAAAATTTGGAGCTATCTTGCAACCGAGATAAAAATGTATTTCCTACTCTGTTCAAGCGCTCTCCTGTCGCTGAGAAACGCACGGTTTCTGGGTTGTTAGAAACAATTGGTTTAGTGCATAAAGCTGATGTTTCGGCTGGTTTGCTTTCTCACGGGGAAAAGCAGTGGTTGGAAATTGGAATGTTGGTGGCGCAATCTCCTGATTTGCTGTTGGTGGATGAACCTGTGGCGGGTTTGACTGATGAGGAAACGGTTTTAACTGGGGATTTGCTGGTTTCGCTGGCCGAAAGTCATTCGGTGTTGGTGATTGAACACGATATGGAGTTTGTGCGGCAAATTGCTCAGAAGGTAACGGTGCTGCATCAGGGTGCTGTTTTGTGCGAGGGAACGATGGATGAGGTGCAAAATGACGATCGGGTAATTGAGGTATATTTGGGAAAACCGGAAGAGTAAGAAGTTCGGCAACGGATTGTGTAACGGATGTAACGGATGTAACAGATTACCAATTACCAATTACCAATTAAAAAAATATGCTGCAAGTCTCTAATTTGAATGTTTACTACGGCGAAAGTCACATTCTTCGGGGTGTCGATTTAAGCGTGACGGCGGGACAAATGGTTTGTTTGATCGGCCGCAATGGTGTTGGCAAAACTACTATGCTAAAAACTCTGATGGGGTTGCTGCAACCCCGCAGCGGTACGATTAATTTTGGCGGTGAGTCTATTGTTTCTAAGTTGACTCACCAGCGGGCAAAATTGGGCATTGGTTACGTGCCTCAAGGGCGCGAAATTATTCCGCGTTTGACGGTAAAAGAAAATCTATTGTTAGGTTTGGAGGCGAAACCAATTAAGACGAAAAATCCTGAAGTTTCTGAGGAAATTTTTGATTTATTTCCGGTTTTGAAGACTATGCTCGATCGCCTGGGCGGTGATTTGAGCGGCGGACAACAGCAGCAGTTAGCGATTGCTCGGGCTTTGATGGGCGATCCGAAGTTGCTGGTTTTGGATGAACCGACGGAGGGGATTCAACCGTCGATTATTTTGGATATTGAGGCTGCTGTGCGCCGCGTGGTTGCGACTCGGGGAATTTCGGTTTTGTTGGTGGAGCAGCATTTGCATTTTGTGCGGCAAGCTGACTGGTATTATGCTATGCAGAAAGGGGGGATTGTGGCTTCTGGAAGCACTAGCGAGTTGAGTGATGAGGTGATTCAGCGGTTTTTGGCTGTTTGAGTAGCAGGGTGCGCAGTGCGCACCTTACTTGATTTCTTCGGCTGTATTATTGATTTTTTCGGCCGTCGGGCATTGTGGTGCCGGCCATGCTGGCTCGATCGATACTTGCGCCATCGATATTGGCATTGCGGAGGTTTGCGCCTGAAAGGTTGGCATCTCTGAGGTCGGAAAATCGCAGGTCTGCACCGTCTAGATTTGTTCCGGTCAAGTTGGCTTTTCTGAGGTTGGTGTTGCTGATTCTGGCTCCGATTAGTTCGGCTCCGCTTAAGTCTATGCGAGCTAGATTGGTGTTGACAAAATCTGATATCTCGAAGCGACTGCCGCTGAGGTTGGCATCGGATAAGTCTGCTCCTGTGACGATCGCGTTTTTTAAGCGCAGGTTAACTAATTTTACGCCTCGGAGGTCGCAGCGGGCGCAGCTTTGGGTTAGCAGCAGGGTTTCGACGTTGGCGTTGATCAGGTCAATTTCCTGCTGGGATACTTTTTCGGCGAATTCGGGGGAGACGTAGCCGAGTTTTTTGGGATCGTCTGCTTTTGGTTGGGGTGTTTGGATTGGCGGTGTTTGAATTTGGCGTTGGGGTGTTGTTGGTTGAGGTGTTTGGGGTTCGGGTGTTAGCGGTTGGGGTGTTAGCGGTTGAGGTGTTGGTGTTTGCCCGATCGCACTTTGTTGCAGCTCCACTGTCGGATATTCTAGAGTTACTGCAAAAATTAGCAGGGCGATCGACAGTATTGTGATTTTTTTCATAGATAAATAACTTCTTGCTTGCAAGAATACCATTTACAGCAAATTCTCTGTAAAGATGGTACACTCAATCCAGTATATTAAGCCAAAAATAAAACATTCTTGATTTAAGCCAAAAGTTTTACGGTATGCGATTTAAAATAATTAACCTATGCCTTACAGTCAATTTACTCTTAGCAAAGCTGTAGAGGATTTCAATCTTACGATCGTAGAAGGCGCGCGTTTCTTACCCGAAATTGGGCCAGTCACTCCTAGTCTTTTGCTCCAGGATACTCTTAAAGAGACGATTCCCTGGGCGATCGCGGTCAGCAGTGAAAAAGCTCGTTCTGAGGGGATTATCAATCCTGTGTTGCTGGAAGTCAAACGGCAGCTTCAAGGGCAGATTAGCGTTTTTTCAGGCGAAGAATTCAATGTAGAACCGGAGGCTGAACTCACAGGCTATGTGGACTTTCTCCTAAGTCGTTCCCCAGAACAACTATTTATTAAAGCCCCTGCGGTTGTCTTGGTGGAAGCCAAGAAAGAAGACCTTAAGCCAGGTTTGGGGCAATGCCTTGCAGAAATGGTTGCCGCTCAACGTTTTAACCAACAAAAGCAACAGCCGATATCGACTATTTACGGAAGCGTAACTAGCGGTACAGTTTGGCGGTTTCTTAAACTAGAAGAGCAATGCGTATCTATCGATCTTACTGATTATTCTCTGCTTCCGGTTGAGCAAATTTTGGGCTTCCTCGTTTGGATGATGAGTGAAAATAGCTAGATATTAGGTTGGGCTAAATAGAGCCAAATTCAGATAAAAAACTTCGGAACCGTCTGGCGTGCGAATTAATTTTTCTATTACCGGAGGCAGTTGCTGTTGGCGGTACAATTCGGGAATTTCGCAGAAGCTTTCTTCGGAAATTTCCAATATTTTCGGCATATCAGGAATGGGAATTCCCAACCGATCGCTCTGATTGAATGTGCAAACAATCAGGTAGTTGCAGTCAGCAATACTCCGACTGCTGGCAAATATTTTGGATAAATTAATCAGGGTAATCAGTTCTTCTTGATGCCGCACTAAACTTTGGCCGCTATCTAAAAAACCGTAGGGATTAAAGTCTTTGACAACGCGCTGCACTCTTTCAATAGGAACTGCATAGTTAACGTTTCCCAGTTCAAAGCAAACAAGTTTTCGAGGAGGTGTTCTCACCGTTCCTTGTTTCTTGCTGCGAAAGCGGCGGTTGTAATTGGCGTGAGTCATTCGATTTTGGATTTTGGATTTTGGGTTTGAGATTTTGGATTGAAGATTAATGAACCGCGAAGGCGCTAAGGACGCGAAGGAAGAACCCCCCCAAGGGGGGAAAGAAGAAGATGCAGTTTGGATTATTTAATTTTTGATTAGTTTGGGGATGGCTTCTAACAGTTGGGCTTCGCTGTAAGGTTTGGTGAAATATTGATTTGCGCCTAATTCCATTGCCATTTGCCGGTGTTTTTCGCCGCTGCGGGATGTCAGCATGGCTACGGGAATCTTAGCAAACCGCTGGGTCGATCGCATCGATCGCAGCAATTCAAATCCGTCCATCCGGGGCATTTCAATATCCACAATCGCCAAACTGCAATCGAGACCGTTTTGCAGCTTTTCGAGGGCATCCATGCCGTCTTTTGCCTGTACCACGCGGTAGCGGGCCCGAGTCAGCATCAGAGACAGCAATTGACGAATTGTATAGGAATCGTCCACTACCAAAATCTGCGGCGCCTGAGTCGAAGAAGGCGGTAACTGGGATACTTTACCGGACACAGGGGCGATCGAACTATTGGTCAAAGGTTGACCCACCAAATCATCCACATCCAAAATAGTCACAACTTTGCCATCGCCCAAAATCGTACTCCCCAAAACCCCGCGAGGCTTGGATAGAGGCGGCGGCAAAGGTTTAACCACAATTTCCTGCTGGCCGATCAGCCGTTCCACAGCCACCGCCAGCATTCCTTCGCTAGAAGCCAAAACTAAGACGGGAATGTGGTCTTGAGTCAAAGGGTCGGGAGAGGGCGCGTCCGGCCCCAAAACGCTGTATTCGAGCAAATCTTGCAGCCGCACCAAACGAATAAATTCGTCCCGCCACCACAGCATCGGCTGATTGCCGGCGGTGTGCACTTCCGAGGCTTTAATGTGGAGAATTTCTTCGACTGCATCCAGCGGGACTGCTATTTTATTGCGATCGGTCTTCACCATCAAGGCTTCAGTAATCGACAGCAGCAGCGGCAGTTTGATGATAAAACTCGTACCTTTTCCCAGGCGAGAGTCCACCTTCACAGTCCCCCGCACAGTCCGCAAATTCGTGCGCACCACGTCGAGTCCGACTCCCCGCCCCGAAAGGTCGCTAACCCCTTCTGCGGTGCTGAAACCAGGCCAAAACAAAAAATCGTAGAGTTCGGCGATCGAAAAATCTTGGGCTTGTTCCTCGGTTGCTAAACCTTTGTTGACAACTTTGCGGCGGATGATTTCCGGGTCGATGCCTTTGCCGTCATCGGCGACAGTAATAATAGTTTGGCCGCCTTGGTGGCGGGCTTCAATTTCTATTTGACCGCTGGCGGGCTTGCCGCTGGCTTGCCGAATTTCGGGCATTTCGATGCCGTGGTCGAAAGCGTTTCTCACTAAGTGTACTAAGGGGTCGCGCAAAGCGTCCAGCAAGCTTTCGTCAATTTTGGTATCGCGTCCCACTAGCAGCAGGTTGACATCTTTATCGTAAGTGAGGCACATATCCCGAAGCGCCCTGGGCAAGTGATCGACGGCGCGGCTGAAACTCACTACTCGCAACTGCATGACCCGGCTGCGCAGTTGTTCGGTAATGCGGCGCAGTTGGTCGGTACTGCGCTCGAATTTCATCGCTAAAGTGTCTAATTTGGTGGCGGATTGAGAAATTGTTTCGGCTGTTTCGATGACTTCTGCGGCGGTCGAGTGGAACTCTGTATAGCGATCCATCTCTAAAATATCAAAGTGAGAATGGGCGTGAGAGGATTTGGTGTCAGAAATAATTGGAAATTCTGTTTCAGATCCTGCAAGTTTTCGCACTCCCGAATTGCCGTTTGGGTTTCTGAAGTCTGCAAAACTCAGTCTGTCGTATTCTTCTCGCAACTGGCCGCCGAATTGGTTCAAATCTACGATGCTGCGGCGGATGCGCTTGACTTCGCCCCGCAGTTCGGATTCTTGCAGTTCCAAATTTGTACGGTTGATGACTAATTCTCCGACTAGATTCACCAATTCTGTCAGGCGTTCTAAATCAACACGGATTGTCGGCCTTTGTGGGTTGGGGACTGAAGATTGAGTAGGGGCGGTACCCCCGTGCCCGCCCTGAGTTTTGAGTATTTTAGGGGCGTTGTCCCCGTGCCCGCCTTGAGTTTTGAGTGCTGGTTTCTCCAGTTCCTCCAATTCCTCCAATTCCTCCGATGCTGTCGGTTCTTGCTGGTGGTTTGTGGCTGTGGGGGAGATTGGGGGGAGGGAGATCGCCCTTCCTTCGAGTAGCTGCCCTCGTGCGGTTTGCAAGGAATGGGCGATCGACCAACCCTCGGATTGCAATCTTTCGAGAGTCAAGTCTGGAGAGTCGATCAAATCTCTGAGGGGTTCGGCGACTTTCCCAAAATCGGGCAATTGCAGCATTCCAGCCAAGCCGGAGAGTTGGTAATAAACTTGATTGAGGGCGGTGACGGTTTTGGGCAAATCTGCTTCGGAAGCTTGGGAAAGTTCGGTTTCTAAGCGATTGAAGACTGGCGGCAATTCGTGTTCAAAAATCAGTTTCAGGGTTTCCGGGGCTGCCGATCGGCTGGCTGCGGGGACTGGCGCAGGTTCTGCTTTGCCGTACTTAGCCTCGAACTGGGCGTGAATTTGGGCGATCGCCTCCAAGTTTGACCTTTGATCGGGAGTGCTGACATCCGAGTGTTGAATTGTTTCGCCCGCAATTCTTTTGAGAGTATCCACCCCTTGCAGCAAAACACTTACAGTCGCCGGTTCCAGGGCCGACAAGTCCGTGCGATCGCGCAAAATGACAAAACAGTCCTCCAGCGTGTGAGCCGCCGCCGACACGTTTTGAAAGCCCAACATCGAACCCGCACCTTTAATCGAATGAGCCGCCCGAAACATTTCTTTAACAGCCGCTTGTCGCTCTTTCAACCCGACAGCTTCCATCGCCAGCAAGTTCGTCTCCATCGACTGGAGAAACTCTTGGGTTTCAGCGGTGAAAGCATCTATTAATTCGTTTAAATCGTCATCATTCATATTAGTCAGTTTGCAGTTGACAGTGCTTATTAATTCAGTAGGGTGCGTAATGCGCATCGGTGCGCATTGCGCACCCTACATATGCAGTGT
>JAUBOG010000233.1:4278-10044 GCA_036700105.1 Microcoleus occultus BM001215583 | reverse complement strand
CCCTTACTGAGGGGGGGTACGGGGGGGTTCCCGTTAAGGTGCGCGATGATGGAAGTCCGGCTTACGACTATCAACCTCGGTGGGGAGAAAGCGGCGGAAATATGAATTTGTTGGTGGAAGATTTTCACCGGATCGGGTGCGTGATGACGCGGTTGACTGCTAGTGAAGAAGCAGCAGAAGGAGACGGACAATTGGCGATCGCCACTGTGACAAATCCGGCGGTAGAAGTATTCTATCAAACTCGCTGGAATCCGGCGGGGAACGGCGAGGATGTTTGGCGAAATTTTTCTGGTGACGGTTGTTTGTTGGACGATAAAGACGAGACAACCGCAGCCCCAGGAGAACGATCGGCTTGTGCGATCGCAGTTCGCTTTACTGTTCGACCGGGAAAAACTCGCAAAATTCCGTTTATTTTAGCATGGGATTTCCCCGTTACTGAATTTGCACCGGGAGTTTGCTATTACCGCCGCTACACCGATTTCTTCGGGCGCAACGGCAAAAATGCTTGGCCGATTATCCGCACAGCAATGAAGCATTCCGATACTTGGCGCGAAAGTATTGAAGCTTGGCAAAAACCGATTTTGTCACGGGAAGATTTGACTGATAGTTTCAAAATGGCGCTGTTTAATGAGTTGTATATTCTCACTGACGGCGGCACGCTTTGGAGTGCGGCCGACGAACGCGATCCGAAGGGCCAATTTGGAGTTTTGGAGTGCATTGATTACCGCTGGTATGAAAGTTTAGACGTGCGTCTTTACGGTTCTTTTGCTTTGTTGACGCTGTGGCCAGAATTAGAAAAATCGGTAATGTTAGCTTTTGCGCGGGCAATTTCTGCGGGAGATGATACGCCCAGAATTGTCGGTTGGAATCAAGCATCTGCGATTAGAAAAGCAGTCGGCGCGACGCCGCACGATTTGGGAGCTCCGAACGAACATCCTTGGGAGAAAACGAATTATACCAGCTATCAAGATTGCAATTTGTGGAAGGATTTGCCTTGCGATTTTGTGTTGCAGGTTTACCGGGATTTCTTGTTGACTGGTGGCACGGATTTCGAGTTTTTGCAAGAGTGTTGGCCGGCGATTGTTGAGGCTTTGGCTTATCTGAAAACTTTTGATGAGGATGGGGACGGCATCCCGGAGAATTCTGGAGCACCGGATCAGACGTTTGATGATTGGCAAATGCGGGGGATAAGTGCCTATTGCGGCGGTTTGTGGCTGGCGGCTTTGGAGAGTGCGATCGCGATCGGCGAAATTTTAGAAGATGCAGCGCCAGAAATAATTCCCAACCCTCAAGCCAAGATTGCATTATATCACAGTTGGTTGGAACAAGCAAGACCAAACTATCAAGAAAAACTGTGGAATGGCCAATATTACCGTTTGGACAGCGAGAGTAATTCGGAAGTGGTGATGGCAGACCAATTGTGCGGTCAGTTTTACGCAAAACTGCTAGGTTTGCCGGATATTGTGCCGCCAGAATGTGCGGCGAGTGCGTTAGAAACTGTATATGAATCTTGCTTTCTAAAGTTCAACGATGGCGAATTTGGAGCGGCGAATGGGGTGATGCTAAACGGTGCTCCGGAGAATCCGAATGCGACTCATCCTTTGGAGGTTTGGACGGGGATTAATTTTGGGTTGGCGGCTTTTTTGGTGCAGATGGGAATGGAGGAGAAAGCGTTTAAGTTGACTGATGCGGTGGTGAAACAGATTTATGAGAATGGGTTGCAGTTTCGGACGCCGGAAGCGATTACGGCGGGGGGGACTTTTCGGGCGAGTCACTATTTGCGGCCGATGGCTATTTGGGCGATTTATTATGCGATGAGTTTGAGAACTGCAGATGCAGGTAGGTGAACGCCGATTCACGCAGATCGGATTAGGAATTACGCAAAAAATCTGGTTTCCCGATCGCAATCGTCGATTTGAGCGATATCTACTGACGCAATACCAATTTCATAAATATTTGCTACAGATGCCGTTCAAAGCCGGGGGTTGGGGGGGGTAGTTATGTCGCGCTACTTTATGAAATTGGTATAAGTAGGTTAATCTAATTAAGCGGAATATCCGATATCAGTTAGATCCCCGACTTCTTTAAGAAGTCGGGGATCTGGATGTTCAGTTCTTTAGGTGAACTTACTTAGAAACCGGGTTTTTGACTCTTGAGTACGTAAGTACGGATCTAATTGAATGGTGATGGTTATAGGGCTGAAAAAACCAGAAGGAATTTTTCCGGATCGAAATTATTGAAGATGAAAGTTAAGTATATCGATTAAGTAGGTGCAAGCAATTACAACATTTAACCAGGGGCAGTAAAGCCTTGAGATGTTTACTGGGAAAGCAATTTCGCATCGTCAGCTTTTTTACTTGATTTATCTGCACCTACTTATGACGAAATTTTTCTGGCAGTGACCGATCGCTAATCAAGAAACCCAAACCTTGAGTTTTCAGTTACTTCTAATCCTTAATCACTCATCATCAAAAGAGAAACTATGGCTACTTTCACTGGTTCTTTGGGTCAAAGCACTAATTACAGCGTCATCGATGACCTGATCGCAAAATGGGCTACCGCCTCCCAAAATCAAGGTGTCAAACTGTCTGGGATCGCTGTTGATGGCGCCGAAACTGACTACCTTAACCCTACAGCGATCGGCAACCTCACTTTGGCAACGAACCTAAACCCTAAAAGCTGGTTGAGTTACGGCAGTACCGGTGGTATTGGTGTCCCATCTGCTTATGATGGTTGGTTCACCGATGTCAATAAAGTGCGGGCGGAAATCAACCATGACCCCAACACCAATCGATCTCAGGCGCTGAAGGTGAAATGGGCAGATAATAAAGACGTGACTAGCGCCACGATCGACCTGAGTTCATTGAGCGCCAAAGCAGCTCTAGGAACCGGCGATCAAGGTAATGAAGTTGGTTTGCTGCAAATCTTCAATAACGGGGTTTTGGTACCGGCTACCAATTTTAATATTACTCGCCTCAACGCTCCGGCCGTACAAAAACCCCTGTCTGTGTCTTCAGATGGAGTGACTTTTACTGCCGATCGCACCGATGGCAATTTCCAATTCCAGATACAAGCGAATTCCAGCGGCGCTGTTTTTGACGAACTGCGGTTCTCCGCCAAAGCCTACGATAGCGCCACCGCTGCCTACCTCGCCACCCCTTTTAAAAGCGATAGTTCCGACTACCTAGTGCGGAGTATTCAATATCAAGGGATGGATGTGACGCCAACTCCGACGCCAACTCCGACGCCAACACCTGCAAGTGTCTTCCAATTCCAGCAAGGAAGTTACACGGTGAATGAAGGCGGCGTGGCTACGATTAACGTGACTCGCACAGGTGGTACGGCGGCTGCATCGATTAACTACGCTACTGTTGACGGTTCCGCAAATGCTTCTGGGACATCACCCGATTACACTTTGGCGGCGGGGGCGTTGAATTTTGCTGCGGGCCAAACGAGCGCTAGTTTCACCGTGACAGCTTTGAACGATTTGTTTTTGGAATCGCCGGAAACAGTTAATTTGGTGCTTAGCGGCGGCAATGTGGGCAGTAATCCGTCAATTTTGACGATTAATAATGTGCTAGCTCCCACTCCGACTCCGACTCCGACGCCGACTCCGACGCCCGGTCAAAACACGTTTTTCTTCAGTGCGGCTACTTACAGCGTCAACGAGGGTAACACTGCGCCGATTACCATCAATCGCAGCGGCGACCTTTCGATAGGGGCTACGATCGTGTTCCGTACAGGTGACGGTACTGCTCTAGCTGCGGGTTCTCAACCGGATTACATCGGTGCGGCTCAAGCGGTCAATTTTGCACCCGGACAAGCTAGCGTACAAGTTCCGGTTCAAACTTTATTTGACAGCCTCACAGAGCCTAATGAGACGGTGAATTTGTTCTTGAGCGGCGGCACTTTGGCTAGTCCGTCAGCAGCAGTTTTGAGTATTGTTGATACTACTGCTGCGCCTCCGACTTTCTTCTCTTACGGTTCGTCTCCTGGTTCTATTGCTGATGGCGCGGCTGGAACTTTCACGATTAACCGGACTGGCAATACTGCGGTTTCGGCTTCGATCGACTTTTTGATTGCTGCCCCCGGTGGCGGTCAACCTGTGAACAACGCAGACTTCTTTATTATCAGTCCATCTGGTGTGACTCCTTCTGGAGGCACGGTGAACTTTAATCCCGGTCAAACTAGCGTTAGTCTGACGATGTTTAATGTTCCTGGTTTGACTGGTGGGGTGGTGAATTTAGGCTTTGGCGCGGGTCCGATCGGCGCTCCGGCATCGACTGCAATTACTCTGCTTTAAGCGCCGGAATGATATAGAGGAGGAGACGGCACTGCCGTCTCCCTACATCAGATTAATTGTAGGGACACTGCAAAAGCCGTGTCCCTATTATATGCCCTCAATTATGCTAAAGTCTTGCAGTCCGATCGCACTTGCTGCATTCACTACAGCCAAAAGTTCCCCAGTATTCGCAATCTTAATTAAAGTTGCATTGTTTTCTCGGATCGTGCTGAGGCGATCGAACTTCAAGCCTCCTGTTAAAACTAGCAAGTCTTCACCTTTGGTAAAATCGGCAATTAAATCGCTGCCATCTCCCGCATTCAACAAAAAGTAATCGCCTCCGCTTCCCCCTTGCAGCGTATCGTTTCCTAAATCTCCCACCAACCAATCATCGCCAATTCCCCCAACCAAAGTATCATCACCTTTGCCGCCGTAAAGAGTATCGTTACCTTCACCGCCGCAAAGTTTGTCTGTATCTTCATTGCCAAAGATTAAGTCATTGCCCCGATCGCCAAACAGCAAATCTCGTCCAGTTAGATCGCCGTCAGACGAGTTTGAATTGCCGCCAAATACGGTATCGTCACCGCCATCGCCAAACAAGGTATCGCTGCCTTTATCGCCCCAAATTAAGTCGCTGTCTTTACCTGCGATCGCCGCATCGTTATCTTTACCTGCATAAATAATATCGTTCCCAGCATTACCGATAATGTAATCGCTGTTTTCGTTACCAAATATGGTGTCGCTGTCTGCATCCGCGCCGACAGGAATGCTGCTAGGAAATCCACCGTAAATATTGTCGCTGCCTTTGAGTCCAATTAGCAAGTCGCTGCCGTTAAAACCGTTGATGTTGTCGTTAATATTTCTGCCAGTTAGAGTGTCGATGCTGTCAGTGGCGTTGAGAGTATTGTGAGTAATATTGGGTGTCGGAATGAAAGTGCGATCGGGTATGTATGTGCGATCGCAAATGCAGTCTTCTGAAAAAGTGTCGGTATTCTTTTCCGCAATCTGTAGGGGCGGTGTCCCCGTGCCCGCCCCCACCGGAATCGGAATAGGAATCAAAGTCTGATTCGCAGTTGGAGTTTCCGCAGCAATTGAAGTTTTCCCAGGAATTGGAGTTTCCGCAGCAATTGGAGTTGGAGTTGGAATTGGACTTTCCGCAGCAATTGGAGTTGGAATTGGAATTGGACTTTCCGCAGCAATTGGAGTTGGAGTTTCTGCAGGAATTGGCGTCGGAGTTGAAATTGGAATTGGAATTGGAGTTTCCGCAGGAATTGGAATCGGAGTTGGAGTTTCCGCAGGAATTGGCGTCTGAATTGGAGTTTCCGCAGGAATTGGCGTCGGAATTGGCGTCGGAATTGGTGTCGGAATTGGCGTCGGAGTTGGAGTTGGAATTGGAGTTGGAATTGGCGTCGGAGTCGGAGTCGGAGTTGGAATTAGCGTCGGAGTTTCCGCAGGAATTGGCGTCGGAATTGGCGTCGGAGTCG
>JAUBOG010000233.1:0-4178 GCA_036700105.1 Microcoleus occultus BM001215583 | reverse complement strand
AATTGGCGTCGGAGTTGGAATTGGCGTCGGAGTTTCCGCAGGAATTGGCGTCGGAATTGGCGTCGGAGTTTCCGCAGGAATTGGCGTCGGAATTGGCGTCGGAATCGGAGTTGGAGTCGGAGTTTCCGCAGGTGTTGGAGTTGGAGTCGGAATTGGCGTCGGAGTTGGAGTTGGAGTTGGAATTGGCGTCGGAATTGGAGTCGGAGTCGGAATTGGTGTCGTATCTACAACAGTCAAAACAGCCGTCGAAATCGTTCCCAAATCAGCGCCATTACTAGGATTAATCAATCTGAGATTGACTGTTTCATTACCTTCTACTAAGCTATCATCAACAATTGGAATCGTAAAAGTTTTGCTGGTTTCGCCGATCGCAAAATTCAAAGTACCCGATGTCGCAGTATAATCGCTACCATCATTAGCGGTTCCATTACTGGCGCTGTAACTGACATCCGCCGCCGCATTAGTACCATCAGTACGAATCACAGTAATTGTAGCAGAATTACCGTTTTCATTAACACTATAGTTGGCGGCGCTAAAGTTAAATGTACTTGGATTGTTTACGTTAATGACAAATGTTTGAGTGTCTGAAGTATCGACGCCACCGTTAGCTGTGCCGCCGTTATCTCTGAGGTTTAAAGTAATAGCAGCACTGCCGATCGCCCCCGCCGCAGGTATAAAAGTTAACGTCCCCTCGGAGTCGATCGCTGGCGGTACGCTAAACAAACCGGGATTGTCATTCCCCACGACTTGAAAACTAAGGGTTTGCGATGACTCGTTGGCGGGGCCCGGAGAAATGGCTGTAGCCCATCCAGCAACGGTTTGCGGGCCTGCATTGCGGTTGAGGGTGCGATCGGGCCCTTTGACAAAGGAGGGTGCGTCATTGACTGGATTAACAGTAATTGTAGATGTTATCGCATTAGTGCTAAACGGCGTTGTTCCACCAGTAACAGAAGCGTTGACACCCGCTGTACCGCTAGCGACTCCGTTACTTCCATCCCACGCCCGAAAGGTAATTGTCGGTTCGCTACCGGGGGTACTGTAATAGTCTGGGTTGGGCAGGAAGCGGACTTTCGCAGGCGTTTGCAGGGAAACCCGCGTTAGGTTAATGTTAGCTTGGGCTGAGGTTGTGCCGTCACCTAGAAATAGGAAATTAGGAGTTTCGTAAGGATCGATCGCATTGCTAAACGCAGAATAATCTCGCAGCGGGCCTATTAGTATGATATCGCTACCGTCTGAAAGCAAGTAATTATCTCCTTGAACTCTGAGAGTGTAGTCATTAGCATTATTGGTGTTGTAAGCAGCATTTTCGGCGGCAGTAAATAAGCCGTTGGTTTGTCCGCCCGGGTTAGGAGTAATGCCGTCTCCTCGGGCAAAAATATTGCTAGAAGTTGCAGATAGCTGCTGAAAACCGATTTCAATTGCTTTGCGATCGCTACTAACCGCCACAATGCTAAAACCCGCTTGATTGGGATTAGTGCGGGATTCCGAGATAATTTGAAGATTAAAAGATATGCTAAAGCCAGAAGCGCGATCGAGCGCCGGAAATGACGGATTTAAAGGATTGTTAGTATAACCTGCATAAATGCTGTTGGCAGCAGTGCTGTTTAAATTAACTCCATTACCGCTAAATATTTCTGATGCAACAGTCGCAGGAGAAACAAGATTTAAGTTACTGAAAGAAAGCCAATTTTGAAAACTGGGAGTGTTACCAAGCAAGCCATTATAAAGACGATTCGGACCGATCGCTGTTACTGAACTTTCCGACACTGTGCCGAAATTTGTCCAAGTATTGCCGTTAGTTGAAAATTGCCAATTGCCGTTAGTATTGTCTGCGGCTGTGACTGCGACACCCAAAGGATCGTCGCCAGCATTCGCGTCACCGCCTAATTCGGTAGTGATGTTAAAAATACTAAATCCTGTGTTAGCTGCGTTGCTGATATCTTCGTTAATTTGACTCGGCGGATTAAGATTAGGATTGCCAAGACTCGGAGCGCTGTTTGCTTGCGGATTGCGGAGGCTGTCAATATAAATAGTGTTAATTCCGCCGTTGGGCAAACCCAAGGAGCCGGGACTGTTGACAGCATAATTAGCAGTTTTGTTGACACCGCCAAGAGCGCTGGAAAACTCGACATTACCCCCGTTGCTAGGTGCTGGAATTTGCACTTTAGCGGTATTGCCAAAGGCTCCATGCGTTCCGGTTCCCGATGTCCTCCAGGCGATCGCATCTACTGTATTGAAATTTGTAGTGCTAGTATTATCAACATAAACAACATCAGAAGCTGCGAAATCTCCATCAAAATTTCCCGCTGGGAGCAGCTTGGTCAAAAAATTACCTTCGGGACTCAATCGAATGTTCCAATCGTTATTTGTTCCGCCCGATATAGGATTGTAGGCAATTTCTTGATTGACAACTGCTGAGCCGATCGCAATTATTGTTCCTGCTTTGAAAACAGGGGCAATACTCGCCATATTCGTAAATCGGTAAGCTGAATATTTCGCTAATGTATCAACAGTTGCATCGCCTACAAAATAGCTTTCAAGCTGAGTTGCAGTTAAATCTTCTGTTAACAGCAACTCTACATATTCATTGCCGGTAATGTCTCCTGTAGCGCGCCGGAATTCGTTGATGATTATCTGTCCCATATAGATGCACCTAAATTTCAAATAAAAACGATGTTTTATCTGCCAAGCACTGTCGCTTTACGATCGGCAACCTAAATTCATTTTTGCAAAATTATCTGCGTAATTTTACTGAAATATAAATCACAAAACGGTGTTTAATATTATATAAAATTCTATCTGTACGGATGAGCGGTGTCAAGCACAATCTTAAATAATCAAGAAATCAGGACACGGCAATGCTGTGTCCCTACCGCGATCGATGGTAGGGACACGGCACTGCCGTGTCCTGCCGTGTCCCTACCGCGATCGATGGTAGGGACAGTGCAATGCCGTGTCCTCGGTTACTTAAATTACGGTAAAGTCCTGCTGTCCGATCGCACTTGCTTGCACTTTATTCAGTACGGCCAACAGTTCGCCAGTATTGGCAATATTGATGAAAGTTGCGCTGTTTTGCTGAATGAAACTGAGCCGATCGACAGTCAAGCCTCCTGTTAAAATCAGCACATCTTCCCCTGTGGTAAAATCAGCAACTACATCGCCGCCACCTCCCGCCGCTAAGATAAAGTAATCGCCGCCGCTGCCACCTTGCAGCGTGTCGTTTCCTAAACCTCCAATCAGCCAATCATCGCCAATTCCACCAGCGACAGAATCGTCACCTTTGCCGCCGTAAACAGTATCGCTGCCATCACCGCCGCAGAGTTCGTCAACACCGCCACTGCCAAATATCAAATCGTTGCCTTCCCCGCCGCACAGGGAATCTGGTTCGCCGCCCTGCGCGATCGCACTGTCTCCCAGAATCGTATCGTCTCCTTCGCCGCCGCCAATGCGATCGGCACCGCGATCGCCCAATAGCAAATCGTCACCGCTACCGCCAACGAGAACATCATCGCCCTTACCGCCGTAAACCGTATCATCGCCCTTACCGCCGCCCAGAGTATCCGCAGCATCTCCCCCGTTTAGCAAGTCATTGCCTTCGCCGCCAAACAGCAAATCGCGTCCTGTCAAATCGGGGTTAGATGAGTCCAAAGTGCCTCCAAACAAGCAGTCGTGACCCTGGTATCCCACCAAGGTATCGTTGCCCTTATCGCCCCAAATCGAGTCATCGTCTTTGCCGCCGATCGCCGCATCGCTGCCCTTGCCGCTGAAAATGAGATCGTTGCCGGCATTGCCGTTGAGGTAATCGCTGCCATTGCCGCCAAATAGCAAGTCATCGTCTGTATCCGCGCCGATCGGTATATCGCTGGGAAGTCCGCCGTAAATATTATCGTTCCCCCTTGCGCCGATGAGAATGTCGTCGCCACTGACACCGTTGATAACGTCGTTGAGGTTGCTACCGATGATGAAATCGTTGCCGTTGGTACCGTTGAAAGTGCGATCGACCGAATTCGGGCCCGGAATCGAACCGATCGCGGGTAGGGTAATCTCTTCGCAACTGCAATCGCGATCGGCTGGAGTTTCCGTCGGAGTTTCCGCTGGAGTGGGATTTGTCGGAGTTTCGGCTGGAGTTTCCGCTGGAGTCGGAGTTTCTGCTGGAGTCGGAGTTTCTGCTGGAGTCG
>JAUBOG010000232.1:0-10065 GCA_036700105.1 Microcoleus occultus BM001215583 | reverse complement strand
CCGTGTCCCTACCCAAAATAATATTGTAGGGACACGGCACTGCCGTCTCCTCCGTATCATTCCGGTGTTACCGGAATTGATATCCGATCGCCTACTTTCAATCCCAATTGCGCCGCCCTTCCGCCTCTGAGTTCAATAACTGCGTCAACGGGGACATCCGGGCCGTAGTTGGGGCAGGTTTCGCTAAAACACGGCGGTACGTTGGGAATTATCGCCTGCACTATGCCTTCCCGCAGAAAAACCATATCGAGTTCGATAAATACGTTTCTCATCCAAAAACGCACGTTTCGCGCGGGGGCGATCGGGAAAAGCATTCCCCTGTCATCCGGCAATTCTGTGCGAAACATCAAACCTGTTGCTTGTTCTTCGGGTGTTTGCGCCACTTCCAGTCCGATCCTCTGCGAGGGCTCCGCTAACGCGCCAGAGCCCACAACCGTGTTAACAGAAATTGGCAAAAGCTGACCGCTATCTATCCCTCCAAACAGCGATATAAAGTTTGATTCAGTCAGATTTTGTCTTCCCAAAAAAACTCCTAAATAATTGCCAGTCTTTTTATCTTGCATCACAGTTTGGTTGTTAAAAACTGAAATATTTAAATCGCTAAACTTCAAGCCTTCTGTCAAGACAATTCGATCGCTGCCGCTGCCAAAATCTGTAATTGCATCGGCTTCACTAATAGTAGATGCGGCGGATGTTCGATCGATCGCAAATAAATCATCGCCCGCGCCTCCTGTCAAGATATCCGCGCCTTCACCGCCGATGAGCAAGTCGTTACCCCGATCGCCAAACATCCAATCAGACTCTTGTCCTCCATAAATTGTATCGCTTCCTTGCCCCCCTGAAAGCGTATCAGCGCCTTCATTTCCGGCGAGCAAATCATTTTCCCGATCGCCAAAAATCAGGTCGTTTCCGCCCAAACCCCGAACAGTATCATTGCCCGCAAATCCTCTCACCGTGTCGCTGCTGGGGGTTCCCAACAAAAAATCGAAGCCGAAAGTACCGCCGATGTTAACCATTTTGTGTTTAAGAAAAGGAAGCTTTGGCGATCGGCATCCGCCACCCGGTACCAAAAGCCCGATCGCTAATTTTCAAACCCGGAGCAGCTTGCCGCCGTTTAAATTCCGATTGCATGACTAATTTTACTACACGTTTAACCACCGCTGCATCGTGTCCGGCCGCGACAATTTGTTCGGCAGATTCGTGATGTTCGATTAACCGCTGCAAGATATCATCCAAAACATCGTAAGCTGGCAAAGAATCTCGGTCAACCTGGCCCGGTTTCAGTTCGGCACTAGGCGCTTTACTAATAATATTCACCGGAATTACTTCGCTACCACCAAAATGCGGAAACACCGCAGATCCGCCGGAATTGAGCCATTGACAAAGCGAATAAACGCGAGTTTTCGGCACATCGGAAATCACCGCCAATCCCCCGTTCATATCGCCGTAGAGAGTGCAGTAACCCACCGACATTTCCGACTTGTTGCCCGTCGAAAGCAGCAAATGTCCGAACTTATTAGAAATTGCCATCAACAGATTGCCGCGAATGCGGGATTGAATATTTTCTTCAGCAATCCCGAAAGTTGTATTGGCGAACAAATCGGCGAGAGTGCGATCGTAAGTTTTCATCAAATCGCCGATCGGCAGCATTTCGATCGCGATGCCCAGATTTCGGGCTAATTCCAAAGCATCGTTAACAGAATGATCCGAACTGTAAGGAGAAGGCATCAGCACCCCCAGCACATTTTCGGGCCCGATCGCGCAACTGGCGATCGCCGCCACCAAAGCCGAATCTATCCCGCCGCTCAAACCGAGTACCACCTTAGAAAAACCGCACTTGCGGACATAATCTCGCACTCCCAAAACCAAAGCCGCCCAAATTTCTGCATCCCCGAATGGCGGTTCAAAACTTAAATCTGTTTTTGTTATGGAACGGGCATCTTTCCCATTGCCGCCGGCAACTAAATCTTGTTTGGCTGCGTCGTATTCCAGCACTGCAAAATCAGTTTCAAAAGCAGGCAATAACTGAATCAAATCGCCTTTTCGATTCACAGCAAAACTGCTGCCGTCAAAAATAATATCGTCATTTCCGCCTACCTGATTAGCGTAAACAATCGGTATCCCGGAGCGGGTGGCGCTGTGCTGCAACATCGCCGATCGCACTCGGCGCTTCCCCGCAGAATAAGGCGATGCCGACAAATTCACCACTAAATCCACGCCCAATTTTGCCAAATCGGAAATAGGATCTCCCGCGTAGCTGCGTTTACCCCAAAACTCTTCATTGTTCCACAAATCTTCACAAATTGTCACGCCGATTTTCAACTCGCCAACAGTAAAGTAATTGCTGTCATCTCCCGGTTCAAAATATCTATCTTCATCAAATACATCGTAAGTAGGCAACAACCGTTTGTGAAAAACTTGTTTGACAGCGCCATTTTGCAGCAAAACAGCGCTGTTAAACAAAGATTTTCCGCCTAGTTTAACACCGCCGGCATTAGGTACGGCAGTGCCGGCTATGACTGCCAACTCCGGCGGCAAAACTTGCGCCAATTGCTGCAACTGCGCACCTGCGGCGGCAATGAAACTGGGGTTGATCAGCAAATCGCGCGGCGGATAACCGATCAGGGAAAGTTCCGGTGTCAGCAATAAGTTTGCGCCCTCAACAGTCGCTTTCTTCGCAGCCTCCAAAATTAGGTTGGAGTTGCCAAAGATATCACCAATCGTAGGGTTTAGTTGTGCGATCGCAATTTTCATATCACCTGCATGACTACCATAAATATTGCCAGCAGTCCGCCCGCGCGGACTCGATTTCCTATAGTCCTATATTTTGAAGATAGGGAAACATTACTCAGATTTGTAATGTTTCAACTCTTCCTCAATATAATAATTTACCAAATCCCGGTAAAGATTTTCAACAACATCAGGATTCAAACCCGATTCTAAAGCCCACTCGCGCCGCTGCTGCAACATAGCCTGAAAGCGATCGGGCGCTCTAACGCTAGCTTCACTCGTTTTGAACCTTGCTGCCGCGATCACGTATTGAAATCTCTTGCTCAAAGCATCGATCACTTCTCGATCGATGATATCAATTTCTTCACGAACTTCATGAATATTAGCACATTCATCGGGGTCTTTCATCTGCGGTACTCTTTAATAGCTTCTCTTCTCATATTACTAAATCGATCCCCGAATGTCATCAAAGGAACAATTAGATAAACACCAGCGGCTTATTTTTGAAAGGAGCAAAAGCGAGCGCATCAAAGCGGTACAAACTAGCAGGGCGGCCGGCCCCGCGCGAAACCTTAACACCGGTATCGCACAAAAAACCCAATTTCAACAATCGAGCTCTAAAATTAGAATAATCCGAAAAATTTTCCCCCAAAATAGTCGTATAGAGTTGATACAAATCGCTCAATGTAAAAAGCTCCGGCAAAACTTCAAAAGCTACCGGACTGTATTCAAGTTTGTTGCGCAGTCGTCGATACCCGTATTCGAGAATTCGATCGTGATCGAAGGCCAACTTGGGAACTTGCTGCACGGGATACCAAGCAATACCGCCGACACGGCGGCCGACACCCGCAACTACACTCCCAGCAATTAATTCAGCTTCTTCAAACCGAACCAATGCAAAATAACTCACCGAAAGATAGCGATCGCCCCTGGTGAATTCCCGAGGGTCGCGCCCCGGTTCTCCGAAAGTATACAATTGCTCCAGATACAAGTTTTTTACCCGAATTTTCTCAGACAAAATCCGGTAAGCCGCATTTTCCAGAGACTCTCCGTGCCGCACCAAAGTACCCGGAAGACTCCAAGAATCGATAAACGGTTCGTCTGGTCGCATCACCAACAGCACCAGCAAGCGGTTCTGCACGGTATCGACGGAGAAAATAACATTATCTACTCCTACTTTAAACTCAGCTAACGAGCAACTTTCGCTCTTTTTTGTGCCTCGTGCCATGCGTACAAATGCTCCCTGTTGATGTAATCTTCGATGGTGGGAGTCAGAGCTTCCGTGTCTCCAGTTTCGCGATAGGAGGTAGAAGAAACATTGGGAGCATTCAAAGAGGCGATCGCCACCTCTGCACCCATGCGCCTCAACTGCCATAAATCTAACTGTTCTGACGGATAACCAGGTCGCGGTACAATCAGCAACTCCACTTCTGTTAACAATTGTTCAAATTTGTACCAGCGAGACAGTTGCGCCACCAAGTCCGAACCTATTACCAGCGTCAACTCTGCATCCGGCCACTGCAATTTTGCTTGTTCCACAGTTTCTAGCGTCCTCGGACTGCTGAGTTCTGGATGCAAGCAAAGGTTGTGTCTCGGCGAATTAATTTCTTGAATGATTAGCAGCAGCATTGCCGATCGGTGTTGCAGGGAAGTTTCATGGGTCTTAAAAGGATTGTCAGATGCCCAAACAGCTACATAATCAAAATGTTGAGACAGCCAACTCAATATAGTTTTGTGTCCCGCAGTAGGCGGATCGGCACTGGTTCCAAACAGGGCAATTTTCTGCATAGGGAATTGGGAATTGGGAATTGGGAATTGGGAATTGGGGATTGGGAATTGGGAATTGGGAATTGGGAATTGGGAATTGGGAATCGATAAAATGACAACTGACTAATGACTCTTTTTGGTTTTTTGGGTGAGACTCTGCAAATCTGTAGAAATTTCCACCGGCGGCGAACTCGGGTTATTGAGTTGGCGAGTTGCCGCTGGTAAGCTGGCAACAGAAGCAGCAGTTCGTTTGGCGATGTTTTCCAAACTTTCGGGGCTGCGAACTCGCTTGCCCTCCTTTACAACCAATTCCATTAATGGTATGTGAGAATCGCAATTTTGAAAAGTTTCTCCCGACAATCCCAAACAATCTCCGATAATTTCTCCATCTTTAACGGTTCTAAAAATTTGCTTTCTCCCTGGATATGTTACCTTGCCGCTTGACTCTTTCATCACGGGAATGCCGTCAATTTCCACCAACTTATAAACACCGTTTACAGGCGAACCGCTGACTAACTTCGTTCCCAAACCGTAACCGTCAATGCAAGCGCCCGCACTTTTTAATTTAGCAATTTCTCCCTCGTCCAAATCGCCGCTGACAATAATCGGAATTCCCGGCAGGATCGATCGCACTTCCCGCGACAATTTTACCAAATCCCCCGAATCCAGCCGCACGCCTTGCAAGGGCATTTCACCGCTGTTTACCCGATCGGCCAACATCCGCGCCGCCGCCACAGTATCGTAAGTATCGATCAATAGCGGCGCCCCCGGAAAATAGCGGTGAAAAGCTGAAAACGCCTCATCTTCGCTGCCTTCGAGAGCCGACACAGCCATTACCAAAGCGTGAGCCATAGTACCCACAGGTTTGCGCCCCAACTTCAAAGCAGCCAAAACATTAGAAGTGCCATCAAACCCAGCAGCCAGAGCCGCCCGAGCCGCCCAAACAGCAGCTTGAGGCCCAAAAGCGCGGCGCGTCCCGAATTCCAGCAACTTAGCCTCCGGGCCCGCCGCATCGCGCAGTCTGGCCGATCGCGTCGCAATTAAAGTTTGATAATTTATCGCATTCAATAAATAAGTTTCCACCAACTGAGCCTGCCACAGAGGAGCCTCGATCCGCAGCAGAGGCTCGTTAGCAAACACCGCCGTCCCCTCCGGCACCGCCCAAACATCGCCTGTAAAGCGGGCGGAAGCGAGCAGAGTCCAAAATCGATCGCCTGCACCAGCAAAAATCCCGGTGGACTGCAAAGCCGCAATTTGCGCCCCTGAAAACCGAAATTTCTCCAGATAGTCGAGAACTTGAGCCAAACCCATCGCGATCGCATAACCAAAGCCATCCGGCAACCTGCGCGCGAACAGCTCAAAACTCGCCGGGCGATCGTCGAGCCCTTCCCCGACGTAACAAGCAGCCATCGTTAGCTGGTAGAGGTCGGTCAAAAGGCTGTAATCTGCTGGCGAAACCGTCAGTTCCCTGTCTTCTAAGATTTCCTCAAAACCTGTGAGGTGCAGGCTTTCTGTCGCAGTTTTCATCAAAAAAACCCCGGACAAACTTATTTGTTTTAATTATAGTGACTAACACCATATCTTTTTGTAAATCTTTGATTAAGATTGCTGATATTTGTCTGAAGATTTCGTAAATTACGCTTTTGCATAGCGCGTTTAAGGTGAATAGCTGGATTTATATTATGGTAGAATCAATACAAATAACCGAGTTAACGATCTCAGGCACTATTTGTAGGGCGATCGGGCAGCCGTTGAACAAAGTTAAAAACCCGATTTTTGAGCGATCGCCACTGATTGCGCCCAGCCTGCAAAAATCTGCCCGCACAAGGTCGATCGCCTGCAAAAGCGCCATTACTAAAACCTTCAGCTTGCTTCGATGTTGCAGACTAATAAGTAATTCAAATAAATATTTCTAAAGCCATCCCAAGTCAAAAAATAAGAGTAATCTAAAAGTATCAGAACCCAGATATAGAGAGGCAGATTCCATGAATCTTTCTAAATCTTTGGCAAACGCAATGCGTTACGTTTCGGAAGCAGCCCTGCGGATTTTTGGACCCAGCGATGACGACTATCCAAATAGCGGAGTTCAACCTTTTGAAGGTAAGGTTTCCAAAAGCTCTAAATCGAAAGATTGAGCAGCCATTCAGTGAGTTTCTAGCGAGTTCGGCACAGGCATTCAGTTGAACAGTCAACAGTTAATTATTAACTGTTGACTGTTGACTGTTGACTGTTAACAGTTGACTGGGTTTCACTTCGTTCTACCCAACCTCCAATTACTAATTACCCATTACATATTACCAATTAGCCAAAATTGATTGAGGAAAAAGGCGATCGCCCCACTGCCGATAGGCACAGTCAGATTGTCAATTCCCAGCTTGGAAACCGACTCCAAAGTAGCAGCAACCAAAGCGACAGCAGCCGACACCGCCCAAGTTTGCCAAATATTGCCTTGAACCGCCAGCAAAATCAAACTGCTAACCGCAAAACTCACCAAATACATAGTTGCAGAACCTTCCCAACTCTTCTGCATTCCCCAAACTCGATAAATATGTTTGCCGTATTTCTGGCCGATGACAGCAGCCAATCCGTCGCCCCAAGTCATCACCAAAATGCCCAACGCAGCGTATTCCTGACGTTGCTGCGGCCAAAACCAAGCTACGAGAACGCTGATGCTAACACCGTAAAAAAAAGTCCCGAAACTCTTGCGGTTGATGCTGTTAAGACTCGGCAAAATCGGAACTTGGTAAGAAATCAGGGCGATCGCACCTGCTAAAACCCCCGCCGTTATCCCCACCCAAGCGGGTATTTCCAGCCACCAAGCCAGCAAAATCACATTCCCAGTACCGATGTGAACCACCTTGCGAGATACTTCAGGATCTACGGAAGTAAAGCGGTTTAACCCTTCAGCCAGCAGTAAAATCAAGCCCAGCCAGATACCCACGAGGGAAATTTGCAGCCACACAGTCGGAATTTCGGAAAATATAGACACGATATTTAGGAAAAACTGAGATCGATCACTGTTTACTACTTTAATGGAAAGAAGGCTAGGCGGTTCCAACAGCCCGATTTTCTATCAGTTTCCTGCTGACAATGCCGTCACTATGGCTGCTACGGCCGGACTAAGGCTAGATAAGACAACGACGGAAGCAGTAGCAATAATAATAGTTGTAGCCATCCTCACCATACCATCAGTTCCCTTCTGATATGCGTCAAATTTGTATTCGAGGCGATCGACTTTCTGACCTAGTTCTTCCCTGAGCTGAATTAATGCTTGTCTGATATCATCATTACTAGGATTTTCTGGTATCTGCATAACAATTTATCCAAAATACAGAGATTAGGTTGATTCTATAAATATGATAACATACAGCAGATTCCACGTTTATGAAGTACACCTCCCTCGATAATTCCCCATAGGGACACTCCAAGAGCCGTGTCCCTACTGCACTTCATAAACCTGGGATACGCTGTAATTAAAAAGCGACTTTTCAATCGCTTCCTCATAACTAAAAACTATTACTAATTATTATTTCACCAACTCCCGCACAACCTTAAACGCCCTTCCCCGCCACTCGATCGGCAGCAGCGACAATCCCAAACCCGCCCACATTTTCGCCTCAGAAACCGACTTTCCCGCCCAGACCGCCGATCGCCCTTTTGCAGTTTCACCCACCTCAATCAGCCGCAAACCAAGCGCTAATTGAGTTTCTGCAATCCTTCTGAGTCTGACTGCTTCCAACTTTTCCGCATCAAATTCATAGCTGGTCAAATAGCGCAATTTATCGCTCAAATACGGAATTGCCCGATCGACTCCTTGCTGTCCTGCATGAAATCGATACTCCATCAACAGCTCCGGCAAGTAATAGCACTTTTTGCCCGCAATCGCCAGCCTTACAAACAAATCGTTATCTTCGCAATTTTGCAAATTCGGCCGCAGAAATCCGACTGATTCCAGCGCGCGGCTGCGAAACAAAGTTGCGCCTATTTGCAAACTTTGTCTCAGAAAAACTGTGGAGAGCAAATCTTGAATAATTCCCGCCGACAACTCGGTGCGGCCCCACCTGTGCGAATTGAGTTTAGTCTGGCTTTCATCAATATAATTGTTAATGTCGATCGCCCAGTGATCTGTACTGACAAAATCAATGCTGGGGTCTTTATCTAAAATAGCCGATGTCCGCTCCAGAAATTGCGCGCTCAGGCGATCGTCATCGTCAAACTTGATAAAATATTCGCCCCGACGCGCCGCAAAGCCCGATCGCATATTGTTGCTTTTGCCGATATTCTGCGGGTGTCGAATGTAGCGAATCGGGCGACCGACAAATTCCGACATCAACAGGGGAGTGCTGTCGGTAGAACCATCATCACAGACAATTAATTCAAAATCTGTATAAGTTTGATCTAGCACGCTGGCGATCGCGCTCGCCAGCAAATGAACTCGATTGCAAGTAGGAATGCAAACACTAATTTTCGGCATTAAAACCATTTTAAATTTGGGATTTGAAATTCCGAAAAATTTTAGAAACCCTTGAGTTTCTTCCTTCTTCCTTCTTCCTTCTTCCTTCTTCCTTTTTCCTTCTTCCTTCTATCCTTTACATCCTTTACATCCGTTACAAAATCCGCTGCCGAACTTCTTTCTTTTTTAATTTAAACGAGCCGTACATTCGAGAATTAACTTTTGATTCACTAAAGCAAACGGTTGAATTTCCAAAGCGCGGCGAAAAGCTCCAATAGCACTTCTGTATTCTCCCAGGGCAGCGTAGCACAAACCCAGACCGTGCAGCGCCCCAAAATGCACCGGGTTCAGTTTGAGAACGGTTTCGCAATCCTGGATCGACCTTTTATAATTGCCTTGGGTATAGTGAAGTACGGCGCGCCGGTTCCAAGCTTCAGCAAAATCCGGCGCTTCGGAGATCAGTTTCGTCAGCAAATCCAAAGCGTGGCGAACATCTCCTGCATCTAGCGAAACTTGCGATCGCCTGAGAATTTGCATCCCGTACTCGCCCTTCTGGTTAAACCAAGTGCGCCAAAGTTCTGTAGTTGCCCGATCGCGCACGCTTTCGTCTGACTTTTTCAAGTCTTCGAGCAGCGCCTTAACAGATAATTCGTCCATAGGTGCGAGGATGGTTAAACAGGTTTTATCAATCAATCTTATCGCGCAGGCGGCAACTTTATTTATCCTAGAGTCCATGAAGATTTTGATGCTTTCCTCGACTTTTCCCTATCCGCCAAGCCGCGGCGGAACTCAGGTAAGGACGTTTAATTTATTGCAATACTTGAGTCAGCGCCACGATGTAATTCTCGGCACTGTACGATCGCCCGATGTCACCGATTCACAAATCGACGCATTACGAGGGCAAGTTGCAGAATTAGCCGTTTTCCCCAACCCGCAAGTACCCCCCCAACCCCCCCTTGTTAAGGGTGGGCTAAGACTCGATCAGGAGGCTGAGGAGGTGTTATTTCCCCCGCCTAACCAGCAGACTGAGGCAGAATTCTTGCCTCCCCCGCCTAACCAGCAGACTGAGGAAAAATTCTTGCCTCCCCCCCTTAACAAGGGGGGGATTGAGGGGG
>JAUBOG010000231.1:7041-10076 GCA_036700105.1 Microcoleus occultus BM001215583 | reverse complement strand
CCCCCCCTTATTAAGGGGGGTTAGGGGGGATCGGATTCTACGGGGCCTCATAAAAAATCGATTGACTGCCCAATTTCTCAAAGTACGCCAGCGCGCAAACAACTCGATCGCGATCGGTGAACATACATTTAATGTCAGACAGTTTTTAGTGTTAATAAACGCCACCAAAGCAACTTGGCATCAGTATTTTGTTTGCTATCTGAAAAATCTAGCGCACAGCTTCTTCAAAGCATATCTAAATATCATGTCCGGTCAATCAATTACGACTAAGTGCGAGCTAGAAGCACGCAATACAGAAGAATTATACGCGATTACCCGAACACGATCTAACTCTTCAAAATGTATATTATTAATCAATTTTAAATTGGTATGGTGCGCCTCGACGCACCGTACATATAAAGGTTTTGCATAAGTACAGCAAATATAATTCTGAGGGTTTATTCAGGGGTACAAATTAACCTAAACCCATTTTATTATGACTGAAATGATTGCTGCACTCAGCCAAATAATTATCAAAAAATCCGGCTTACAGAATCTGGATTTATTTTAATATCCAGATAAATTATGTTATTTGTTTCCCGTAAATAGCATAAAAATTTTTCATTTTTTACAAGCGCCATAGCGTAAATCAGGATAAAAATGAATTTCAGAAAATAAAATAAACTTGCACGCAATTCAGATTTAGTGTTAATATGTAATCAAACAAAGCTGATTAGATTACTCCAGGGCTGTATCTACCAATAACGCCCTTAATGGAGTATCAAATATGAGTCCTACGTTCGCTCAAGTCAACTCACAATCTACTCTGGAAAAACTGCCACCGCGTTCATTAGTATTCATTGATTCTGGCGTGGAAGATTACGAGTCAATTGCAGCGGGAGTGCTGCCAGGACAGCAGGTAGTCATACTCGATCGCACCAAAAACGGCATCGAACAAATCACCTCTGAAATCAACAAATACGCCTCTACCAACGGGGCGATCGACTCAGTTCACATCATTTCTCACGGCAGTTCTGGCAGCATACAACTCGGCAATACCGCTCTGGGTTCAGATAACGTAGAGCAATACAAAAGCCAGTTGGAAAAGTGGCAAACTTCCCTAGCCCCCGAAGCAGATATCAAGCTGTACGGCTGCGATGTAGCATCGGGTACAGGCGCTAATTTCGCCGATCGCATTGCTGAATTAACAGGAGCAGATGTTGCCGCATCCACCAATATCACCGGCATCAGCGGTGACTGGAATTTAGAATTTGCAAAGGGTCAAATTGAATCTCCTTTAGCCTTGAGCCAGGAGACAATGGCAAATTACCGAGGTGATTTAGCTACTATCGTCGTAACCAACAATAGCGATAGCGGCCCGGGTTCATTGAGAGCTGCGATCGCATCCGCTGTTGCCGGCGATACAATTACCTTCGCACCCGGTTTAGCCGGTCAAACCATCACCCTCACCAGCGGTCAACTCGAAATTCCCCCTGCCAAAAACATCACCGTTGACGGCGCAGGCGCAGCAGGTTTAACCATCAGCGGCAACAACGCATCTCGCGCCTTTTTTGTCAATGCAAACGTTGACTTTGCTACAACTTTTGCGGTCAAAAACCTCGCGATCGTCAACGGTAAAACGGCTGAAAACGGCGGCGCGATCGGCACGACCGACGAAGTAGCGATGACCGTAGAAAACGTTCAGTTTACCAACAACGTTGCTGATAAAGGCGGCGGTGCAATCTTCAGCGGCTGGAACAACTCCCTGACCGTTACTGACAGTAAATTCACCGGAAATAAAGCCACCGCCACCAACGACGAACGCGGTGCAGGCGGTATTGCTTTTGCCAGCAAGAAAAACCTCACCGTTGTTAACAGCGATTTCACCAACAACTTAGGAATCAACGGCGGCGCAATTAACAGCCTTAACGGCAAGCTAACAGTTGACAACTCGCGATTCATCGGCAACGACACCACCGCAGCCGTTTTCGCCCCAAACGACCCTAATGGCAATTCTTTTTTAAGGGGTTTCGGCGGGGCAATTTACACCGATCGAGCCAGTTCTACTGAGGAAGCTTCCGGCACGATTAGCATTACCAAAAGCGTATTCCAAAACAACAAAGGCCGGGGCGAAGGCGGAGCAGCTTACCTGTTCACTGGCCCTCAAGACAGCGTAACTGTTGCAGACAGCACCTTCCAAAACAACGAAATTCTACCCCTTCCCAATGGAGGATCGGGCGGAATTGGCGGCGGTTTGGTGCAAATGAACAACGGCGCAAACCGCGGATTTACCATCTCCAACACCACATTTGCTGACAATAAAGCTCCCGGTCAAGGCGGCGGTATCTGGGTCAAAGATGCGCCTACCACGATTACTAACAGCACGTTTTCTGGCAACCAGGTGACTACTACCGATCCCGAGGGCTTTGGCAATGTCGGCGGCGGCCTCTTGCTTGACAATGCGCCAACGACGATCGTCAATAGCACGATCGCCGACAATTACGCGGGCTGGGTTGGCGGAGGTGTTTCGGCGACCAACGCGACAGTCAGCGTCAAAAACACGATTTTTTCCAACAACACATCCGGGAATCCCTTTGGCATTCAGCAGCACACCAACAGCGAATTAAGCGACCAAGGAGGCAATTTTCAGTGGCCTGTCAAGAAAACCGGTAACTTCAACGATTACAATGCTACCGCCAGCGTGACGATCGCCGATCCATTACTCGGCCCGCTGCAAAATATCAACAGCGCTTTAGTAAGGCCCCTGCTGACAGGAAGTCCGGCCATTGACAAAGGAGTAGCAAGCGGCGCGCCCGCTACGGATCAGCGCGGCGTGACTCGCCCTCAAGATGGCGATACAATTCCAGGGGCGATCGTTGACAGCGGTTCCTTTGAATTTGGAGGTAGTGTCTTGCCGACTCCAACTCCAACACCAACTCCGGCGCCTACTCCCACACCCGCGCCGACTCCAACTCCGACACCGACTCCGGCGCCGACTCCCACACCCGCGCCGACTCCAACTCCAACACCAACTCCGGCGCCGACTCCCACACCCG
>JAUBOG010000231.1:0-6941 GCA_036700105.1 Microcoleus occultus BM001215583 | reverse complement strand
CGGCGCCGACTCCCACACCCGCGCCGACTCCAACTCCGACACCAACTCCGGCGCCTACTCCAACACCCGCGCCGACTCCCACACCAACACCAACTCCGGCGCCGACTCCCACACCCGCGCCGACTCCCACACCCGCGCCGGGCACAGACGAGAGTGCAACCGAAACCCTAGGTGCTCCGGAGCTCAACCTTTCTAGCATTACTCCCAATCCCGCCCAACAAACTCTCAACGGCGGTGAAAATCCCGATGCCATCATGGGCGGCCGCATCAACGAGTCAATTAACGGACTCGGCGACAGCGACACCCTCTACGGGATGGGCGGCAATGACAACATCGACGGCGGTGCCGATAACGACTTGCTCTTTGGCAATGAAGGTACCGATTTTATGTCTGGCGGCGCCGGCAACGATACCGTCTACGGCGGCAAAGATAACGACACTGTTGTTGGTGGCGATGGTAATGACTTCTTGAGGGGAGATTTGGGCAAGGATACTGTTGCCGGCGGTATTGACAGCGATACGATTTTCGGCGGCAAAGATGACGATATCTTGCTGGGCGAAGACGGCGACGACTACATTTTCGGCAACTTAGGAAAAGACACAATTAATGCTGGTAACGGCAACGATATTGCGTTTGGAAATGAGGAAGCCGACCTGATTTTTGGTAAAGCTGGAAATGATACGCTTTACGGCGGTAAAGACAACGACAGCCTCGGCGGCGGCGACGGCAACGATTTGCTGTTCGGCGGCAATGAAAACGATCTGCTTGAGGGTTTTACTGGCAACGATTCGCTTTACGGCGGTAAAGGTAACGATAGCCTTTTGGGCAATGCCGGTTCCGATTTCCTTTCCGGCGATGTTGGGGATGATACTTTGACTGGCGGTTCGGGAAGTGATGTATTTTTCCTAACTCAAAGTGCGGGAAGCGACATCATTACTGATTTCCGCAAGGGCGAGGATTTAATTGGGTTGGCTCCCGGTTTGAGTTTCAATCAACTCAGCATTACGTCTAGCAACAATCAAACTTTGATTAGCGTGACTGGCAGCAATCAACTGCTAGCGAAGCTGAACGGTACGCCCGGTACTCTCAGCGCTGGCGATTTCACTCAAGTAACTATCTAACTGCGGTTGGTGTTCCAATTTTGAATGGCGCAGAAGTTACGCCAATCATCTAAACGTAGGGTGCGCCGCAGCGCACCTTATACCAAATCCGGGTTAGATATCCCCTTTATTAGTGGTAGGGTGCGTCGCTCCCTCAATAGTCGCCACCAGCGTCCGTTATTTGTGGCGACGCACCCTACGCCTCGACCAAATAAATGCAAATTGACAGCAATCTTGGTTAATCGATCGCTCTCAAAAGTTTTGAAAGCAGTCAGGATTGCAATTCCTCAGTGAAGATGGGCTTTTAGAAAAGACTGAAGTCCGATACTGCACGCTTAATTAGGGTTGGATGAATGGACTCGATCGCAGAGCAATCGCTCTGAATTCGGTCGCTGCCGAGGTGTATCTGCCAGCACATAGCAAACATTCTCATAGGGTATGCGAAATGAGTTCAACTTTTACAACCAACATTGATTCACAATCTGTTCTGGGCAATTCTCGTCCTAAGTCGATTGTTTTCATTGATTCCGGTTTAGATGACTATCAAACTCTTGCGAGCGGCGTGCTCGGGAGTGCAGAACTTATCATTTTAGATGAAAATGGCAACGGAGTCGAGCAAATTACTGCGAAGCTGCAAACGATCGCTGCTGCGGGGGAAACTGTAGATCGAGTTCACATTTTTTCTCACGGCAATTCTGGCAGCTTGCAGCTTGGTTCTGCGGCGTTGAATTCGGATAATTTGCCGCAATATGAAAGCCAGTTGCAAGGGTGGCGAAATGCGCTGAGCGACAAGGCTGATATCGTGCTTTACGGTTGCGATGTGGCGGCTGGTTCGGGGAGCGATTTTGCCGATCGCCTGGGCGAGTTAACCGGGGCTGATATTGCCGCATCTACCGATCGCACCGGCCGCTCCGGTAACTGGAATTTGGAGTTTGCCAAGGGCGATATTGAAGCACCGCTAGCCTTGACAAAGGAGGCTATGGCCGATTACCGGGGGACTTTAGCAACCCTTACCGTTACCAACAATAATGATAGCGGGCCCGGTTCCTTGAGAAGCGCGATCGGCTCCGCAGCCGCCGGCGATACTATTCAATTTGCCTCCACTCTTGCCAATCAAACAATTATTCTCACGAGCGGTCAACTTGTCATCGACAAAAGCTTGACAATTGATGCAGCTTCTGCCACCAATTTAACTATTAGCGGCAACAATGCTTCGCGGGTTATCCTCACCGAAGGCGGGACAGATGTTACTCTAAAAAATCTGATTGTTGCCAACGGCAAAGTTTCTGGAACTGACCCGAATAATGACGAAACTAGCGCCGGTGGCGGCATTCAAACTGGAGGCAATTTAACTTTAGAAAATTGCCAAGTTAATAATAATGTTGCCGGTTTTGGCGGCGGCATTTACACGGGTTTCCGCACCACCACGACTGTAATTAACAGCAAGTTTAGCGGCAATGACGGTTCCCTAGCGGATGATACCGAACGCGGCGGCGGGGCGATCGCCACTAAAAGCGGCGGTTCCCTGACTATCCGAGATAGCGAATTTACCAACAACAAAGGCAGCTACGGCGGGGCTGTGAATAACCTGTTGGGCAGCATGACGATCGAAAACTCAAAATTCACCGGCAACGTGACAGACAAAGGCGTTGGCGGGGCAGTTTACGTGGATGGCGCCAATGCTTCCGGCCCGAATGCAACCCCCGGCCCTGTTGCCGGCACTATTGCTATCCGCAACAGCGTTTTTGATGGCAATATCGGAGCGAGAGAAGGAGGAGCAGCATTTTTATTTGGCTATCTTCAAGATAAGGTAGTTTTGGAAAACAGCACTTTTATTAACAATAAAGCTGTCAAAGATCCAGCAGGAGTTGGAGGTTCTGGAGGCGCAATCCGTCACGGCAATGCCGATTTGACTGTAACCAACAGCACTTTTGCTAACAACCAAGCCGAAGATAACGGCGGCGGTTTGTGGTTGGGAGAAGAGGGAAACATCAGCATTGTCAACAGTACCTTTTCCGGCAACAGCGCGGCCAAGCAGGGCGGTGCAATGCTTGTGGGCAACAGCGATTCTTTTTCGACTAACATCGTCAATTCGACTTTTGCTAAGAATAGCGCAGAATTTTCGGGAGCAATTGCTACTTTTAACGACCCTGAAAAATCGCCAATTACTGTCAAAAACTCGATTTTTGATAGCAATACGGCAAGCAATCCTTTTAAAACCAGGCAGCACACTGGGCGCGAGCTAATCGATGGCGGAAACAATCTGCAATTTCCCGCTAAACTGACGGCGGGCGATCCTAATGATAGTAATGTTACGGCAAATGTGACGATCGCCGATCCGAAACTGAGTTCTTTGCAAAATATCAACGGTGCTTTTGTACTGCCGCTGCTAGCAGGAAGTCCAGCCATTGATACCGGTACAGGTGCAGGCGCGCCGGCGCAGGATCAGCGCGGTGTGACTCGCCCTCAAGATGGTGATAATAACGGAAGTTCGATCGTGGATATCGGCGCTTACGAATTTAACGCAACTCCCACACCAACACCAACTCCCACACCAACACCAACTCCCACACCAACACCAACACCAACTCCCACACCAACACCAACACCAACTCCCACACCAACTCCCACACCAACTCCCACACCAACTCCCACACCAACTCCGGCACCAACTCCCACACCTGTTGTAGATGATTGCTTATTCGATGCAGTCAGCGCCCCAGAGCTCAACTCTGCTACCATTACCCCCAACCCCGTCGAGCAAACTTTCAACGGCGGTAACGGTAACGATTTCATCATGGGCGGCGGCATCAGCGAGTCAATTAACGGGCTTGCCGGTAACGACACACTCTACGGGATGGGCGGCAATGACAACATTGACGGCGGTGCCGATAACGACTTGCTTTTCGGCAATGAAGGCACCGATTTCGTTCAAGGTGGCTTGGGCAACGATACCATCTATGCTGGCAAGGATAATGACACTGTTGTCGGTGGCGATAGCGACGACTTTTTGAGAGGAGATATTGGCAAAGATACTGTTGCCGGCAGTGTCGGAAGCGATACGATTTTCGGCGGCAAAGATGACGATATCTTGCTCGGTGAAGATGGCGACGACTACATTTTTGGCAACTTAGGAAATGACACAATTAATGCTGGCAACGGCAACGATATTGTGTTTGGCAACGAAGGTGCAGACCTAAGTTTTGGTAGCGTTGGAAATGATACGCTTTACGGCGGCAAAGAAAACGACAGCCTGGATGGGGGTGACGGCAACGATTTGCTGTTCGGCAGCGATGAAAACGATGCTATCTGCGGCGACATCGGTAACGATACACTTTACGGCGGTAAGGGTAACGATCTCCTCAGCGCAGGTGCTGGTTCCGATTTCCTTTCCGGCGATGTTGGGGATGATACTTTGACCGGCGGTTCGGGAAATGATGTATTTTTCCTAACTCAAAGTTCGGGAACTGACATCATTACTGATTTCCGCAAAGGCGAGGATTTAATCGGGTTGAATGCCAGTTTGAGTTTCAATCAACTCAGTATCACGAATAGCAACAATCAAACTTTGATTAGCGTGACTGGGAGCAATCAACTGCTAGCGAAACTGAACGGTACACCCGGAACTCTCAGCGCTAGCGACTTCACTCAAGTGACAATCTAAATCGCAGAAAAGAGCAAGAATGATAGAGCGTATTCCAGGTTGGTAAAGTGTAGGGACACGGCTTTTGGAGTGTCCCTACGCGGAACTAACGATAGGCTGGTATACTTTATAAATATGGAATTTGCTGTATTTCCAGATCCAACTTGGCAGAACATCATTCTTGCTCTTTTCCTCTCTTCCTCTGCGCCAAGAGCGGCAAGAGCGGTTAATAAAAAAATCTAATTAAAAAATGAAAATAATTTGCAGTTTAAAATTTTGATTTTCCCGGACTATCTCAATGCGATCGATAAACTCTCGAAAATAAAACCTGCGTTCCGATTCCGACAAATCCAGCCAAAATTGAGGAAGAGAAACTGTTTGAGCAGTTTCCCGCAAATTCACGGGCGGCAGTTGCGCTAATTTGCTTTGCAGTTGGGAAATTTCGGTGCGGATTTTGTAGGCTCTCAAATCAGCCGTTTCTGTATCTAAAATGCCGCTTTCTATCAGGGCGGGAAGTTGTTCTACAATTTGTTGCTTTGAGGCGATCGCCCTTTCAATTCCGGCTTTAATTCCATTCAGATCCGGCATTTGCAGCGCGGCAACAGCAGCGGGTAAATCCTGACAGATTGCTGCAATGGTTGATTGCAATATTTCTTGGTAGGGAAGACCGCTGCATTTAGGCTCAAAGAGGCAGTTAATCGGCCGCAAATAAAGGTATTCTTTATCTTTGTTGCGGTAGGAGGTGACTTTGGCAACTGTCATGGGCGACTTGCATTCGGCACAAATTGCCAAGCCGGCGAGGGAACGCGGGGCGCTGGCGGTGCGGGGTGAAAGGTGGCGGTTGCGGCGCAGCAAGCGGTCTATTTGGGCGGCTTCTTCTCGGGAAATAATCGGGACGTGGGTGTTAGAAATTACTTCGCCGTTTTGATATTCCAAATCGCCTCGGTATGCGGGATTTGTCAGCCAGCGCCGGCCTGTGCTGACGGAGATTTTTTTGCTGTATTTCTTGGCTAAATACCGCACGGAACCCCGCAAGGAACCGTAGATCAGAAAGTGTTCAAAAAAGTCTTTGACGGTGGGGGCGGTGGTTTTGTCGATCGTATAACGTTCTTTGCCACGCCGGTAGCCGTAGGGAGCTTTACCGGGTGGAATCCGGGATTTGATGCGGTTGCGGGCGTGCCCTTTGCGAATGCTGCGGCTGTGCTGGCTGCGCTGGAGTTCTGCGACGATTTGCAGCAAGTTTTTGCGGTTTCGCGGTTCTGTTTCTGCTTGGACGATGATTTCGACGCCGAGGTTTTCGAGTTGGCCCAGGTGCGCGCATACTTGCTGCACTGTGTCGCCGAGTTCTTCAAAGCGCTGAATTAACAGGTATTTGACTGGTTCTGTTTGGCAGTCTTTGATGAGTTGCTGGAGTTGCTGTCGCCCTCCTAAGTCTTGATATATTCGATCGACCTCTCGGCCCCAAATTTCGGCAGCAGGCGCTGATTCTAGCAGCGGTTCGCTGTAAGAGTAGGCAATGATTTTCATCTATTGTTCGCTCAGTTCAATTATATTCCCGTCGGGGTCTTGGGTGAATAATGCCGATCGACCTGACGCGCTCATTTGCACCGGGCAGTTGTGAGCGATTAATTGATGTTTGGCTGCTTCTAAGTTGATTACAGAAAACGCTAGGTGTCGGTTGCGCCCCAATTTGTCACAGTCTACGGCATCTGGTATAACTGTTGCAGCTAAAATTAGGTGTATCTGAAAGTTGCCGACTTGATACCAGATTCCGGGAAATTTTAATTCGCGATCGATTTTTGACAGTCCTAATACGGTACTGTAAAAGTGTTGAGATTTTTCCAGGTTGGAGATGAGCAGCGCGCTGTGGAGGGATTGGGTTATTTGCATTTTTTTTGGAATTTATTTTTGGATTTTATTTTAACCGCTGATGCGGGCAGATGAGCGCTAATGAACGCAGATTTGTTGATGTTGGTTGAGTTTTGGATATGATAACATTATCAGCCAGTCTTAACATATTCCCACAGGTGAAATTTAGGCAAGGCAAACAAGTTCAGTATAAAAGCTAATTAACGAGCTGGAAAAGTAGATATTCTCATTCACTTTCAGAACTTTGTTAACGGGTGCATCTCTATTTGGCAAGGGCGAAGCATTTCGACCGACAATTTATTAGTGAGAATCAGGGATTTACTACCGAA
>JAUBOG010000230.1:7152-10086 GCA_036700105.1 Microcoleus occultus BM001215583 | reverse complement strand
CAGCAAAAGGCAAGATGCCTGTTCCAAAAGAAATTTACTGTTTGTGGAACAGGCATCTTGCCTGTTCATAAAAAGCGACGGACTAAATCGCAGCGGGCAATATATAATTATTACCAACTATTTAAAAGAAAACTATATGTCCTTAGTTAATTTGGCCAATACCAAAGCTCGGCTCATCGGCTGTAGCGCCCTATACGCCATAGGTCAATGTCTCTCCAGCGCCCTCTCCGGCCCCGCAGCAGGGATGGCGGCACCGATGCTCGGCGGCCCGGTAGGAGTGTTCGGGGCTAGCGTTTTGGCAACTCTTATCGCTGGCATTGTTGGCAATATCACGGCGGGGGAATTGGGTAACAAATTGGCGCAGCGGGTGGGCAAAAATGCGGATATTCTCAAAAATGGCGATTTGACTGCGGCGACGGGAGAAGCTATCAGCCGTCTCCTGACAAAAGTTGCTGAATCTGAGGAAATCATTGTCATTGCTGAACAAAATCACCTGAATTATGCTTATGCTGATTTTCAATATTTAGCTAATAAAACTGTTGCTTACTGGCTGGAAATTGATGCCAAAACAGACAGTGAGACAACTCCTTTGAATTTTTCTGATTCGGAACTTGCGAAGATTTTTTCGGCTGATGCAAATCAGTTTTTGGAAGTTACGGGATTGCAGGTGCAAGATTGGCAAGATTTTTTGACTGATTTTGCAGCGAAGGAAAACAAAACTTTGCATCCCGAATTAATTGCCTGTGCGGCCCAAAAACTGCACGAATCTTTTCCGAAGGCGTTTCGTGAAGTGCTGAAACAAGATGCGGAAACTGGCGGCAGACAATTTGCGGGAATGCAGTTGATTTTGCATCGGGAAACTTTGGCCCAATTGAAAGATTTGGGATTGCAAAATGGGGAGGTTTTGCAAAGGTTGGAGGCTTTGGCGACGCGGGAGCAAATTTGCGAAGTGATGGCGCGGCTGAGCACAATGGAAAGGGGAATTCGCGACGAGTTTGCGGAAATTAGGGAATTGCTGCAAGATACAGTGCCGAGTTTGCCGCTTCCCTACGAGTGCGAAACGATTATTGCAGATCGAGCTAAAGACTTTACTGGACGCAGATTTGTCTTTAAAGAAATTAACAGTTTCTTTCGGAAAAATTCCCAAGGCTATTTTGTTTTAGAAGCAGATCCGGGGGTCGGGAAAAGTGCGATTTTGGCGCAGTGCGTGTTGAGGCTAAACTGTCTTTGCATTGCTCATTTTAACTCGCAGTCAGAAGGCATTGTCCGGGCAGAACAATTTCTCAGCAGTGTTTGCACTCAGTTGATTCAGCGCTATAGCTTGGATTATAAAACTTTGCCGGAAAATGCGACGACTGATGGCTATTTTTTAAAGCGCTTGTTGGGAGAAGTTAGCAAGAAATTAGGGCGCAGCAAGTTGGTGTTTGTTGTCGATGCGCTGGATGAGGTGAATTTAAAGGTACAAAGCCCCGGCAGCAACGTTCTCTATTTGCCAGAAGACTTACCAAAAGGGATTTATTTTATTGTCTCGAAACGCCCGGAATCTCTGCGGATGCCTAAAAATCACTTTTTGTTTGATTTGATGCAGCACAATGCTGAAAGCGTGGCAGATGTCAAGGCTTACATTCACAAAAAAGCTGGGAATTCGGCGGGGATTCAGAGCTGGATTCAGGCTCGGAATTCAAGTTTGGCACAGTTTGTGACGGTTCTGGCTGACAGAAGCAAGAACAATTTTATGTATTTGCGCTACGTGTTAAATGAGATTGACAGCGACACTTACAGCGATGTGGAATTGAAGGATTTGCCAGCGGGTTTGGAGGAGTATTATTACAAGCACTTGGATCGGATGGAGGTAAAAGATAAAGAGTCCCGCCGCCGCAAGCTGAAAGTAATCTACTTATTGAGCAAAACTCGCAAGCCCGTATCTTGCGAGTTGCTGGCGAATTTTGCGAAGGAAGATGAGTTAGATGTACAGGATGTGTTGGATGGGTGGGAGGGATTTGTGCGGCGCAGCAGCGAGAATCATCCAAAATACAGTATTTATCACGCTAGTTTTCAAAGATTTCTCCACTCTCAGGAGGCTGTGAAGAAAGCTGGGATTTCTCTGTCAGATATAGACGATGATTTAGAAGATGATATGTGGGAAGGGTTGTACGGCGATGGGTAAGTTAAAAGATGGATTGGCGAGAATGTCGGCGGAAAAACAGAGTTATACGCTGGAAACTCTGCCGAGTGTTTTAGCGGAGAAAAGTAAAGGGGAACGCTTGCACCAGCTATTGACAGATTTCGATTTCATTGAGGGGAAGTTGGAATTGTCGGGGGTGCAAGCGTTAATTGAGGATTTCGATTTGGCGATAAATTCTGATGTGTTGCTGGGCCAGGAGCAAACGCAAACTCTGAAATTGATTCAAGGGGCAATTCGCAAGTCGGCACACGTTTTGGAGAGGGATAAGACGCAACTGGCTGGGCAATTGTTGGGGAGGTTGTTGGATTTTGAAATGCCCCAGATTCAAGCGCTGCTGGAACAAGCAAAGCAGTCAAAAAATAGTCCTTGGTTCCGGCCTTTGAAGGCTAATTTAGAGAGGGCGGGAGAAGGCTGTCTGCGAACCCTCACCGGTCATACTAACTCTGTATATGCAGTGGCGATCGCACCAGACGGCAAAAGCGCTATTTCCGGTTCAGACGATAACACCCTAAAAATCTGGGACACCGAGACAGGTACCCAACTTTTAACCCTCACCGGTCATACTAACTCTGTATATGCAGTGACGATCGCACCAGACGGCAAAACCGCGATTTCCGGTTCACAGGATAAAACCCTGAAAATCTGGGACACCGAGACGGGCACGGAACTTTTAACCCTCACCGGTCATACTAGCTATGTAACAGCAGTGGCGATCGCGCCAGACGGAAAAACCACGATTTCCGCTTCAT
>JAUBOG010000230.1:0-7052 GCA_036700105.1 Microcoleus occultus BM001215583 | reverse complement strand
TTCATCGGTCATACTGGATATGTAACAGCAGTGGCGATCGCACCAGACGGCAAAAGCGCGATTTCCGCTTCATGGGATAAAACCCTGAAAATCTGGGACACCGAGACCGGAACCGAACTTAGAACCCTCACCGGTCATACTAACTGGGTAACAGCAGTGGCGATCGCACCAGACGGAAAAGCAGCAATTTCCGGTTCATGGGATGACACCCTGAAAATCTGGGATGTTCTCTGCGGCACGGAACTTAGAACCCTCACGGGTCATACTAGCTCCGTAAGAGCAGTGGCGATCGCACCAAACGGTAAAACCGCGATTTCCGCATCAGATGATAACACCCTGAAAATCTGGGACACAGAAAGCGGCACCGAACTATTAACCCTCACCGGTCATACTAACTGGGTAACAGCAGTGGCGATCGCACCAGACGGTAAAACCGCGATTTCCGCTTCAAACGATAACACCCTGAAAATCTGGGATCTTTTTAGCGGCAAGGAGATTGTTAGTTTCAGCGGAGATTCTAGCTTCTATGGCTGTGCAATTTTGCCTGATGGAGTGAGTGTTGTAGCGGGCGATACGTCTGGCCGGGTGCATTTTCTGCGCTTGGAGGGAATGCGCGATTTGGGCGATGCTGCTGGGCTAAATAATCCCGTTTCTTTGTTTTACAGTGGCTTGGCGCTGGCGAAACAAGGGCAATATGAAGCGGCCCTAGCAAAACTCACTGAAGTTGCAGAAATAAGACCGGATGCGTTGATTGTTTGCTTGGAACGATGTCAGGTTTTGTATGAGTTGGAGCGCTATGCAGAAGCTGTTGCCAGTCTCGACAAAGCAATAGAAATAGCAGAAAAAGACCGCGATTTTTGGTTTGGTCGGGGCTTTGCACTGATGAAGTGCGGCCGTCAAGAAGCGGCGCGCGAAAGCTGGGATTTTGCCATTAACATTCAGCCTGATGACTGCGATTTTTGGTTTAAAAAAGCCAAGGCGCTATTCGAGTTGGAACGATACGAGCAAGCTATTTGCCGTCTGGATTTAGCGATTAAAATCGAACCAAATGAATCTTATTTATGGGATTGGCGTGGGATTGCTTTGCGAAGAGTCGGACGTGCGGAAGAGGCAATATCCAGTTACGATCGCGCTTTAGAATTGCAGCCTGACGATTGTGATGTTTTGGGTAATCAATCTTATGCTTTTGCAGTATTAGGTCGCTATGAGGAAGCGATAGATAATTTGGATAAAGCTTTAGAAATTAAGCCTGACCATGCTAATACTTATGCTCACAAAGCTTGCATTTACGCCTTGCAGAAGCAGGTGGAGTTAGCGCTGGAAAATTTGCAGCGCGCGATTGAATTGGAACCGGAAACATATCGAGAGTTAGCGAAAACTGATGGGGATTTTGATGGGATTCGGGGTGATGTGCGGTTTCAGGAGTTGTTGTTGGGATGAGGGCGTGTCAGGGCTTACCGACTCCGACAAAGAAACCGGGTTTTTACCCAAATCTGTGGGTTGTAACGAAGTATCTTCGTAAAAAACCCGGTTTCTGGGCCCTGGCCGGGTTTTCCAACCGCCGGAAATCTAATCATCCCCATCCAATCCCAGCGATACAAAATACTGACTGTAAACCACACTATCCGGCGCCCATAGCGGCCGCCAATAAACACTTTGAATCACTGCCTTCTCCCCATCAGCATCATCCGGCCACTGAAAACTGACGATCGCAATATTGCTGTATCCCACAATCTCATCGCCCTCTTGCAGCCAGCGATTCCGCCACAACAGCGATATAAAATTCCACAACCTCTGCACCAAAGAAAACTGCTGCTTCTGCCGCAGAGCAGTTGACAAACCCTCAGTTATATGCTTTAAAAACACGCGAGCTCTTTGTCGTTTGATCCAATCAATCCGATAGCCCCAATCAGGCAAAGATTGTTTCTTTCTCACAGCAGCCGCGATCGCCCTTTTTCGGTTAATCCTCGAAATTTTCACCAACTCCAGCGGCTCATTCCATCCCACACGTTCGTGTCTGCGTTCGGGAAGCAGCGACTTAATCTTAGTATGAATCAAATGAGTTTTCCACTCCTCATTAATCAAAGCACTAGCAGTCAACTGCGCCAACACAGAATACTGAACATTCGATTTATAGCCCGCCGCATTCAAACCCAAAACTCCCTTTTTCCCCTCTTCTGTGGAAGAGGCATCTTGCTTGTTAATCTCAGTAGGAGAATCCCCAAAATGACAATCCGACCAATAACTCAGCCGCACAGCAGCAGCATAATGAATATCCCCCGTCAGCACAATCACCCTCGCGCGCTGCTTGAAAAACTCCGCCAACAACTTCACAAAAGCCAACTCGTGAAAATTCCAAGCATCCCCCGCATCGCTATTAAAAACTTTCCCCTGTTCCACCTCGCGCTTTTGCACGGCATCAATAATCCACAAACCGACCAAATTAGTCGGTACAACTACCAGCGTCGCCTCAATCGCAAACTCCCCAGTTGCATTCAACAATTCAGTCTCCTTCAAAGGCCGCTGAATTTGCTCTTCAAAACCTTTATGAGTCAAAAGCATCGGCGGATCGATCGCACTTTCTGTCGGATAGCCCCGCCAAGTCCGCGTATCCAGCACAATCACCTCATGCTTAAAACTTCTGATCGTAAAATGCCAATTCAAAACCTCCTCATCCCGATCCAAAATCAAAACATCTTCATCTAATTTAAACTGCGGCAAATCAGTCTCGCTATCGATGCGCGGAATTCCCAAATACTTAGCAACATTTTGCCAAGCTAAATCATCAGTACCCGCCGATTTAGACCAGTTTTTAGCAGCTTCTAATAATTTATCTCCGGCTGTTCCCATATCGAACTGTGCGGGCGTATTTCCCCAAGCCTGAAACACAGCATAAGCCAGCAAAGCATTCTGCACCACCCGCCGGCCAAGCGGCTTACCCAGCACCCGGTAACACCATTCTCGATTCAAATACCAATCATCGCTAACATCGTGGTCGTCGCAAATGGTATAAGTAGGAACATTCGCGATCGCCCTTCTGACTCTCCACAGATTGCGAGCAAAACTTTGCAGTTCAAAAGCCTCTCGATCCCAGACTTTTGCCCGTTTGGCATTTTCACAAACATCCTTACCCTGCGGAAAACGATCGCACCAAAGCACAGGCGACCAAACTAACAAATACATCGCACAATATTCGCCCAGCCCAAACAAGTGACTTTTCGCATTGTCGGGTTTATTCACCAACATCGCCGTCAAGCCGCCAAAATCTCTAGCAATATCGCTGCGATTCCCAGGCTTTAACTCAACGGGTTTCTTGTACTTACATTCAGCATCAGCTTGCTTGTGAATTTGCGACTCACTAGAATTTTCCGTTGTTTCGGGAATTATCTGTCCCTTTGCCGGATTTTCAGGTATACTGTTACACAAATTCTTGTTAATTTGGGCATCCATCAGGGGCAAATTCTCTTCCCAGCCCAATAGTGTATCCCCAGCATCTGTCAAAGCCCACAGCATCGGATCGGCTACGTCATCGCCGTAAATTTGGTCGCCGGTTAAAAACAGTTGGTGAGGCCTGAAATTTGCCGTACCTGCAAATTGTTCGATCGAACTATCCAAGATTGGCAGCGCATCTCGTCCCCCTCCGTGGGGTTTGCGACAAGAACCGTGAACGATCCGCAAATAGTTTAAATCGTCCGGCGGTAGAGCAAAAGTCGGCAACCCGTGAGCGAAATAACTGATTGTCTGTGCCCCCAAAAGCGACAAATCGGGGGCGACGGGCCACAGACAAGAAATGAGATTCTCTCTCTCATTTTCAAGTCCTGAAACTCCCGATCGGGCAAAATCGATGTCATAAGCATATATTTGTCCGGATGTCAAGCAATTGCTGCCGATCGGCTTTGCAGTCACTACTGCTACGTGCAGGTATTTGCCTAGTTGCACGGTAGAACTCTCACCCTGGAGTAACGGTCGATCGACAGTTTCCCCAGTTCCGCCCTCAGTCGAGTAAACCTTGAGTTCGACTTGGCGCGGTGCTTTCAGAACCAGCCAAACAGTTACGGCCCGACTTTCACTCCGGCGCAAAATCGGGCCAGCCAGAATGAGCGGCAAGTGATGAATTCGATGGCTTAAGGGAGTCCAGGACATAGGATTTAAAAAATAAAAATTAAATAAGGGTGTTCTAGCGATCGGATTTTAAGCGATCGAGCATCTGTCACCCCTTAACTAATGCTAAGTCTGCCAAGCCGTGTCCGCCGAATTGTAACAATTCATTAAGTAAAATTAATAATCATGCTACAAGAAGAACAATTAAATCATTTTCTTTCTTCAGTCCCGCAGCTAGCAATTAAACCGCCAGAACCCGCCCTAGAAGTCAACAGCCCGCCGATTTACTTGTCACCTTTAGATCGGGCGATCGACCGCCACCCCCTGACAGTGGCTCCAGAAACCCCGATCGCCGAAGTGTTGGCTCTCATGAACCCGATGCGCGTCTCCTGTCAGCTTGGCGGCGAAAAACAAAACGGTGTGAAGAGTCCGGTTAAGCGCAGTTGCGTCTTAATTGTGGAAGACTCGCGCCCGATCGGGATTTTTACAGAACGCGATATCGTCAAACTGACTACCGTCGCAGCTTGTGCGGTAGGACTGACAATTGCTGACGTCATGACTCGATCGCCGATTACCCTCAAACAATCCGAGTCTCAAGATATTTTCACAGCTATGTTCACGCTGCGCCAGCACTCGATCCGGCATTTACCCGTAGTAGACGAAGACTCGCGACTTGTCGGTATCATCACCCGCGAAGCCATTCACGAAGCTTTGCAACCAATTAACTTGCTCGCCAATTTGCGCTGCGCCGCAGATGTGATGACCCGCCAAGTCATTTCTGCCCCAACAACTGCCTCGGCCCTCGATTTAGCCCAGCTTATGGTCAAGCATCGAGCTAGTTGCGTCGTCATTGTCGATGAGCAAATTCAGCACCCGCAGCGGGTTCTTGTACCAATAGAAAATTACCAAATGCCGATCGGCATTGTCACCGAACGCGACATCGTGCAGTTTCACGCCCTCGAATTAAACCTCTCCCAAATATCGGCCGCAGAGGCGATGAGTTCACCTTTATTTTGCATATCTCCCGCCGATTCCCTGTTCCGAGCTCACCAGGAAATGCAGCGCCACTGCGTCCGCCGCTTGGTAGTAGTTGGCACTCAAGGAGAGCTTTTGGGCGTTGTTTCTCAGACAAGTTTGCCGCAAGTTTTCAACCAATCTGAAATGTACGGGACGATCGAGCTTTTGCAGCAAGCCGTGGACGATAGAGCCGCCCAATTGCAAAAAACCAACCAACTTTTACAGCAAGAAATTTTAGAGCGGCAGCGGGCCCAAGAAGCCCTGCGCCAAGCTCACGACGACTTAAAAAAACAAGTAGAAGAACGCACCGCTCAACTTTTAGCATCAAATGAATTGTTGAGACGGGATATTATCAAGCGCGAGAGAGTCGAAGAAGCGCTGCGGCGAAAGCAAGCTTGCTTGAAAAATCAAGCGCAACAACTAGAGGAAACTGTGCGGAAGTTGCAGCAAACTCAAACTCAACTTGTGCAAACCGAAAAAATGTCTTCTTTGGGACAAATGATTGCCGGTATCGCTCACGAAATTAACAATCCGGTTAATTTTATCTACGGCAATCTTTCCCACGCCAGCCACTACGTCAAGGAATTGAGCCTGCTGTTGGAACTTTACCGGCAGCACTATCCCGAGCCAGTCTCCGAAATTCGGGAAGCCTCCGCAGAGATGGAAATCGATTTTTTGGTGGAAGACTTATCTAAGATGCTGTCTTCGATGCAAGTAGGAACCGAGCGCATCCGCCAAATAGTTTTGTCGATGCGCAATTTTTCGCGATCGGATCAATCTAGCATCAAGCCCGTTGACATTCACGAGGGACTCGACAGCACTTTGTTGATTTTGCAGCACCGCCTCAAAGCTCAAGGCGGACATCCAGCTATTCAAATCATTAAAGAATACGGCAATTTGCCCCGCATCCAGTGCTGCGCCGGTCAGCTCAATCAAGTATTTATGAATATTCTCGGCAATGCGATCGATGCGATTGATGAAGAAATCCAGAACAGGGAATTGGCGAAGAAAAATAGCAAAAACTCACCGCCGTCAATTGCTAATTCTCCCTTGACTCTTCCCGCTATTACCATTCGCACTGAAGTTGCTGGCGATTTTGCGGCGATCCGCATTTCCGACAACGGGCGGGGCATACCCGAGGAAATTCGCCGTCAGTTATTTGACCCGTTTTTTACTACCAAACCTGCCGGTAAGGGAACTGGGCTGGGGCTGTCTATTTCTTACCACTTAATTGTCGAAAAGCACGGGGGGCGGATCGAGTGCGTTTCGGAAGTTGGACTGGGGACTGAATTTGCGATCGAGATTCCGATCGTCAGTTCTCATTAGTCAGCAGTCATAGGATTGAAAAATTGAAAAAGCTGTCGGAAACAGTGGTTTGTCCCGACGATCGCACGTTGCGACTGCCTTTACCGCCAGCCTCCATCACCGTATAACCGGCAGCCCCAGCTTCCAAGGGCGATCTTAGCGATCTTTTTCAGCAGCACCTTTTCAGCAGCACATTTTCCGTGACAAGGCAATACTCTATGGTTTTGCCTTGAACCAGATATTTAAGTTTATGCCAAAGATCGGCGAATTCACTACCCTCTGTTGAGAAAGATTGACTCAGATTAGCGGAAGTATTTTATCAAAAACACTTATCCTTTTGGCGCTATGACAACCATTCAACCAGCAAATCTAAGTATAAACTTAAGAATATCGGGCGTTGCTTAATTTAGGTATGATTGACTCGCTATAGCAATCTCCGAAATTTAGGGGCAATTCATGAATTGCCTCTACATTTCGGAGGCAAATCATACTCCTTTCTCAGCAACGCCGAATATCGTTCAAGGCGAAAGCATAGATGTCTGTCTTCTGTTCGACATCAATGTCAGGTTTGAGATATAGCGGTTCTCAGATAGATGAGGTATATATCAAAGGTCGAAAACCTTGATGTA
>JAUBOG010000022.1:9883-27933 GCA_036700105.1 Microcoleus occultus BM001215583 | reverse complement strand
AGGGGGGGACAAGAGCCTTCTCAAAGTCCCCCTTCTTAAGGGGGATGCGAGGGGGATCTAGACTCAGGTAAAAACGAGATTTCTCAAGGCTTTTGTCTTAAGTTGACACCTGTGGGCAATGCCGTTTCCCTACAATTGATCGGGCGATTGTTACATCTGTTGTGAGTGCTGATGATTATTTTCGAGTAGGGAAACGGCAATGCCGTGTCCTCCGTTACTTTTAAGTAAATTTCTAGTCTTCTTCAAAAAATGTTTTGTGAACAATCGAAGCAATTCCTCCAACTATCAGCGCAGTTGCCAGCCAAGAGGCAATGCGAACTACAAAGACAACAGCAATGACAATGCCTGCAAAGTGAGCGGTAGCTAGGATTTTTCGGCGCCACTGCTGTTTGAGCTTGCTGTTAGTTTGGCTGTCTGTTTCTTCGTATTTATTTATTAGATAGGTTGGCAGCGAGCGGTCGATTTCAGATTCTAGTTCGCGGAGCAAAATTTCTTGTTTTCGCTTCCGCAGCTCTTGTTTTTTGTGTCGGAGTTCTCGCGAGTTTTTTTCGGCAGCATTCATGAATTTGCCCCAGTTTCGCAGTGGAAAAGTGTGTTATTTATTGTCAATGTTGGAGAGCGATAAGTTCTCTACAACTTTAACTCACATTTTTTGCGGTGTCGAGAGGGGTTCACAAATTTTCAAAAGACCGATTCCCTACGGGATAGCTACGCTCGCGCGTCCTTTTAAGCCGATCGCCCTGCAAGTCACCGATATCCTTCGGGGCCGATGGTAGTGCGATCGCAATCAGCATCCGACAAATCAACCAAACGCGCTCGAAATAAGTTGCAGCCAGCTAATTGAGCTTTGGTTAACTTTGCTTTTTCCAAATTAGCTCGGCTCAAATCGGCATATTTCAAATCGGCATTGCTCAAATCTGCATTGTACAAGTCCGCACCTTGCAAATTAGCTTTTTGCAAATTAGCACCTTGCAAATTAGCGTGCCGCAAATTGGCTCTTGACAAATTCGCTCCTGACAAATTCGCTTCCGACAAATTGGCTTGATAAAGTTGAATGTCGCCCAATTCAGCATCTTGCAGCTCTGTTTTATAAAGATTGGCTTGAGTCAGATTTCCGTAGGGCAAATAAGCTCGCCTTAAAATGCTACCAGAAAGGTTTATTTCTGCCAAATCTGCTTGAAACAAGTTATCTCCACTTAAGTCAACTGCGTTAAAGTTTCGCTTGCCCTCAGAATACTGAGCGAGTAATTCTTCAGTGCTTAGCTTTTGCATTTTCATCTCTTTATGAGGACAGCTATTGCAGCCAATCCATAACGATAATTGACGGTTATTATTCTGCGTATTTATACCTAGGCATCTCCTTATGTTAAGCTTGTGTAACAACGATCGCATTTTTTCTAAGATTTTTTTTATATTTGTAAATTGCTGCCTTGCTCGATCGCGCTCGCGGTCGGTAATGTCAAGATCGATCGAGAAACCACAGCTAATCCCCTACTGAAATATGCCTTCCCTTCCCCTTTCCATTGCCGAGCACTACCACGAACAGACGAAATACGATCCCGAAACGATTGCTGCCAAAAGCAGACAGCTAGATTGGAGCGAGCAACCTGTGCCGTTCAAAGAATACAAAATTGGAGCGTATTTTGACCTCAAGCCTTATCTAAAAAACCCCTCCGACGATCCAAATGCCGCTGGCGATGCCGGTTGGTGGCACCGATTGTCTAGCTTGTTGCTGTGCAGCTACGGCTTGACAGCGAAGGTGCACACGGTAGACGACAGCTACCTGTATTTGCGATCCGCACCGTCGGCGGGCGGACTCTACCCAGCAGAGGTTTATTTAATATCTCGCGGTACGCCGCATTTGCCGGCTGGACTTTACAACTATCAGTGCAGAACTCATTCACTTGTTCATTTTTGGGACAGCCAAGTTTGGCCGGCGCTGCAATCCGCTTGTTTCGGGTCGCCAGCGCTAGAAAATACGCAATTGGCGATCGGCATTACCACTGTTTTTTTCCGTTCTTCTTGGCGTTACGAAGACCGAGCTTACCGCCGAATTTTCCTCGACACCGGTCATTTATTGAGCAATATCGAGTTAGCTTGCGCCATCAACGATTACCGACCTCACCTGATAGGAGGATTCGCCGACGAAGCTGTCAATCAATTACTGTACATCGACTCCGAGCAAGAAGGAGCGATCTGTTTAATTGGTTTAGCCGACTTGCGGGATATCGACCAAAACTTGCCAAAATTTAAAACAGCTTTGCCCGGAAACACCACAACAGATTACCCGCAAATTTCCGAAGGTCAACTTTTAAAATTTCTCCACAAAGCGACACTGATAGAGTCAGATCCAACCGGAGTTGATGGCTGGAAATTTGATGAAAGTGAAGGGGAATTAGAGGATAAATACAACTTTCCTTTTTGTACTAAAGTTTCGACGGTCACTCCTTCGATTCCTTGGGGAGTGAATCTAGAAACTTTAGAAAGCACTATGCTCAAAAGGCGTTCTACCCGCGCTTATACGGGTGCTTCTTTGAGTTTGGGCGAACTGCTGGCCGTGCTCGATTTTACTTACCAGCCGCAGCACTATATCGACCAAGGATTAGACAGTTCTCCCGATTATTTCGATCTCAGTTCGATCGAGACTTTTATTGCTGTTTCGGGAGTGAACGGGTTAGAAGAAGGTTGTTATTATTACGCTCCGAAAGCTCAAGAATTGCGGCAAATTCGGTTTAAAAATTTCCGCAGGGAGCTGCATTTTTTGTGTTTGGGCCAAGATTTAGGCAGAGATGCGGCGGTGCTGTTGTTTCACACGGCGGATTTGAAGAGGGCGGTAGCAAAATACGGCGATCGAGCTTACCGATATTTGCACATGGACGCGGGTCATTTGGGCCAGCGGTTGAATTTAGCAGCTATTCAACTGCGTTTGGGTGTCAGCGGTATTGCGGGCTTTTTTGACGATCGGGTGAATGACGTTCTCGGTATTCCTGCGGGTGAGGCTGTGCTTTATATTACAACTCTGGGAAGACCTCGATCGTGAGGATGAGTCATCAGTCAGCATTAGTCAGAACGCAGAAGGTATCCTAAAAAAACCAATTCTGCTCGCGAAGCCGCTGCCACGCTTTGCGAATATGTTGAGGCTTAAAGAGTTCACTCTTGCGAATGTTCCATTCGCGTACAAGTTCGATCGCTCTTTCAGAATCCTCTGCAGCTTCCCTATTTTCCCTAACAACCCAGTGAACAGTTGCCAACAGTTCCATTCCGTAAGGAGTTTCAAAACCGTTGATTAGGTTGCTAACACGCTCTAGTCGCTCAATAGCATCGGGGGCATTTTCTAAAAATTTCCGCGCCGCTATTTCACCGTCAGACAACACATAGATTTCTGCCTCTCTACTCCTGTCTCCATAACCTCGAATATAATGCCCTTCCAGTTTCTGCAAAACATGATTGAGATTATTTGCATAAGGGCCGTACTTTTCTTTCACATACTGCAATTTTAGCGGTTCACCTGCTACCTGAAGAAAATAAGCTAGCTTTTGAATTTCCAGCATTGTCAGCCGATAGCCAGGAATTCCGTACAATTCAAGCAAGCGAACAAACAAGGCACGAGCGCGAGTCATTTGGGGTTTTTCAGTAGCAACTTGCATCGTATCAGCTTCAGGAGTACCCTGCGGTTCAAACAGCATCACTTGCACGTTAGGCAGTTCCAAAAACGCCGATTCAATCAGAGGTTTTACCGTCTTCCAAGACAAACCGCCGTTCCCGCAACCCAGCGGAGGAACGGCAATAGAAGTGATGCCCAATTGCTCGATTTCTTGAATTAAAGCTATTAGTCCAGCTTGAATATCTTCAATTTTTGATTTGCCTTTCCAGTGACGTTTTGTGGGAAAATTAATAATGTATCGGGGATTGAATAGATTGCCAGTAGATACTACAAACATTTGCCCTGGCATGACTTCGCTCGCCCGACAAGCTTTTGCATATTGGCGGAAGTTATCGGGATATGCTTGCTTGAATTGCAAAGCAATTCCCTTGCCCATAACTCCAACACAATTAACTGTGTTCACTATGGCTTCGGCATTTGCTTTTAACAAGTTGCCTTGCTGAATTTCAATCACTTTTATTCCCAAATTTTTCTTTATCTTAATAATACCAATTATTGCGGACTATGACTGATGGCTGGTGTGTAAAATTTTGTAAAATATTCTCTACCTGTGTTTTTATTGTAGAGTTTATAACTCCGATTTTTGTTATTAGCTGCCAAGGAAAAAAGTAGCCAACCAAAAACTCGGCTTGACGCCTGCGTTTTCTGTCGTTGTCTTCGTTTGTGTCATTCCAGTAACGCGATTCCATGACATCCCAGTCGATCGCACCTAGATAGTTGAGGTCGTCAAAAAAATCGGTGAATGTCATGACTGCATGACCGTCAGTAAAAACAAAACATAAATCTTCAGCCTGGATATTCTCTATACTAGAAACCAGGTGAATAACTGCTGCCTGACCTTGAGTGTAGTTTTCTACATTGCCACGACTAATAGTGTATAGCATCGGAGAGCGCGGAGCAAAATAAAATGGAACATAATCCTGCAAGACTCCACCTCCACCGCAAGGAACATTAGTTGTAGCGCGACGATCTTGGATATTTTGGTAGGCGATATTAGTGTAGTTAGTTTGTGTCTCAAGCATAGCGTTGTAAGCTAACAATCTACCGGCAGAAAGAATAGATTCTAGATTGTCAATGTGGGTGATGTGGTAAATAGGAATTGGCACTGCTGTTATCTGTTTGCTGTTTCAGGTTTAAGACACAATTATAATACCTGCTTACTTACTCAAAGATAAACAATCTTTTACCCTTGCTATTTGCCAATGCAAAACTTGCTAAATATTCTGTCGAGCACTGATTCCGTCACTTCTTCCCCCGTGACTTCTCCCAATGCTTGAATTGCGCCGCGCAAATCTATTGTCCAGAAATCAAAAGGCAATTTGCTGCTAATAGTATCCGTGCACTGTTCCAGAGAAAATTTGGCTCTGGTTAAGGCTGCTGCTTGCCGCTGGTTGATTGCTAAGTCTGAGTTTGCTGCTTGCAAATTTCCGCCGCTGACGGCATCTAAGATTGCTGTTTCTAAGTCTTCTATGCCTCGATCGAGGGCGGCGGCGGCGGTAACTATTGGGTGAATTTCAGGGGAAAAAGGTAATTCGGGAATTGTTTTTACTAGGTCGATTTTGTTGATAATTACAATTAGCTGGCGGTGTTTTACTTGTTCGTAAATTTCGGAATCGCCTTCTGTCCAACCCGATGCTGCGTCAATTGTCAGCAACACTAAATCGGCTTGTTTTGCTGCGGCGCGCGATCGCTCTACGCCAATTTTTTCTACTTTGTCATCGGTTTCTCGAATCCCCGCAGTATCGAGCACCTGCACCGGAATGCCGCCCACAACGAGCTGCGATTCTACCACATCCCGCGTCGTACCGGGCAAATCTGTGACGATCGCCCGATCGCTCTTGCTCCACGCATTCAACAAACTCGATTTTCCCACATTCGGCCGCCCGACAATCGCCACTTTCAAACCGCTTCTCAACAATTCTCCGCGATCTGCCGATAGCAAAATTGTTGACAATTGAGCCAAAATACGGTTTATTTCCCAAGAAACTTTAGCTTCATCCAAAGGCGGCAAATCTTCCTCAAAATCAATTCTCGCCTCAATTTCTGCCAGCACGTCCAAACAAGTTGCTCTCAATTTGCGAATTGGTGCGGCTAATTTTCCCTGCAAACCGGCTAAAGCACTTTGTGCAGCCGCCGGAGATTTTGCTCCCACCAAATCAGCGATGCTTTCAGCTTGAGTTAAATCGAGCCTCCCGTTCAAAAAAGCCCTGAGCGAAAACTCTCCCGGCTGCGCCAATCTCGCCCCGTTTTCCAAACACAACTGCAAGACTTGCTGCACCGCCATAATGCCGCCGTGACAGTGAAATTCCACCACATCTTCGCGAGTAAAAGAACGCGGCGCTTTCATGATTAGCAGCAAAGCTTCATCGACTAATTCTTGAGTTTTGGGGCGGCGGATGTGGCCGTAAAGAATGCGGTGAGACTCCCAAATTTGCCGTCCTGGGGCGCGAAACAGAGTTTCGGCAATTTTTAAGGCTGCGGAACCCGAAAGCCGCACAATGCCGACGCTGCCTTGTTGGGGAACGATCGCAGTGGCGATCGCGGCGATCGTTCCTCCTTTTGTTAATGATTCAGACATTTTTAATTGCTCTAATGTTAAATAATTATCTCGATCGCTCTATCTGGAATGCCTCGATTATCAAAGCATTTAATTGCTGCATATATAAATTTCCTAATTCACCCAATCGTCTGATAATTAATCTGTGTTGGACGGTAACTATTCGAGTCACTCTAACTTTAGATGATACTCGCAATCCAGTTGCAGCAAATTCTAAATCTTCCACCTTTAAAGCAAACTCTTCATCATTCAATTGGGTAACATTTTGAGACGAAATAAAGCAAACAGTAACTTCGTCAGGAATTGAAATAGCACATAGCACTAAAGCAGGACGCAATTTCATCTGACTGAAATCAGTAAATGGAAATTCGACTAATACAACATCTCCTTTTTTCAGTGTCACGCAATAGGTTCTCCATCTTCAATCGTGTAAATATCTGGTTCGTCATGCAAAAATTCAAAACAGCCACCGCTTTGAGCAAGCTGCATAAGTTCTTGAGTCGAAGGGTACGGGATATTTTCTAGTAATTTGTCCGCAATTGCTAATTGCTCGTCTGCGGAGAGAGATAAGATAACTTGAATTAGGGAGTCAACCAGTTGTACGTTCATTTTAAGTCATCTGTTGCTCGGTGACTAAATTATAGTATAAGTTGAGGGTTTGCATCTATCATCAAGGGATACGGGCAGGAGACTGGGACTAATCTTAATGCTATAGTCCTCGACGCATAAATTGAGTTTTTTTGCGAAAATACTGCATCCGGGCTTTTAATACTGCATCCAGGACTGCTCAAATTCAGACAAGGGTCAAAGTCCAGGCGATCGACTTCTACTGCCGATTTCTTCGGCTGCGCGAGCACGCAGAATCAATAGCTAAAAGTTTGACATCACAACGATCTATCCAGATTTCATGCGATAATCGAAGATTAACAGGGCAGAGGGCAAAGCATGATTGGTCAACTTCTAGACAGACGTTACCGCATCATTAAAGTCACAGACTCGAGTGAAGTGGGAAAAACTTATGTAGCAGCAGATACTCACCGTCCCGGGTATCCGCAATGCACGGTTAGAGAAATGCGGCTTCCCGGTACAAGTTCGCAAACTCCAGAATTAGTCAAAGTTATATTTCAAAGAAATGCCGAAATAATTGAGAAATTGGGAAAACACGACAAAATCCCGGAATTATTGGCGTATTTTGAGGAAAATCAAAGTTTATACTTAATTGAAGAATTTATTGCCGGCTCGCCTTTAAGTGAAGAACTAATCCCGGGCGAACCTTGGGGACAAGACGAAGTAATTAATCTGCTATCAGAACTATTAGAAGTTTTGGCGTTCATACACGAAAACGGCTTCATTCACCGCAGAATTCAACCAGACAGAACGATTCGGCGCGAGTCGGACGGCTTGTTTGTGTTGATAGACTTTAGCCTAGACAAAGAAATCAACCCGGAACTCGCTAATTGTGATTTGTTGGCGCAAACCTCGCCGAACTCTGTTAAAAGGCATGAGGCAAAAAAACCGGAGTTGGCGGCCCAGGATTTATACGTGCCGATCGAGCAATCGACGGGCAACCCCCGCTACAATAGCGACATTTACGCTCTAGGTACGATCGCCCAGCTTGCGGTGACGGGACTCTCGCCCCAGGAATTGAGTGCCTTAAAAAACCGCAAAAGCGCAATTTCCTGGCGAAACTCGGCTACTTGTTCGCCGGCCCTAGCAGATATTATCGATCGAATGGTGCGATCGGACTGCGAAGAACGCTATCAGACTTCGGCCGAAGTTTTGGCAGATATCAAACAAATCCCCGTCAAATCAGATCCCCGGCTACCGCCAGCCACCATCATCACCGAGGCGGCAAATCGACCGCCTTTGCAGCGCCCAACCAGACTGCTGCTGGCTGCAATACCGGGCGCTTTGATCTTGACAGCAGCCGTGATTTACTTCTGGCAAAGTCAAGTTCCGGCGAGGGCGAAAGAATTGTTGACCCGGGGCGCTGCAAAGGCCGAGCAAGGCGACAAAACAGGCGCGATCGCCGATTATACCAGCGCGATCGCCCTCAATGGCAGCGATGCCGAAACTTTCTACAAGCGGGCCAACGCTCGCTACGATCTCGGAGCCACCGCTCAAGCAATTGCCGATTACACTGAAGCAATCAAAGTCAATCCCAGCCACACCAAAGCCATCTACAATCGAGCTCTGGCCCGCCGCGACACCGGCGACGGGCGGGGGGCGGTGGCAGATTTTACCGAAGTAGTGCGGCTCAATCCCAGCGACGACCGCGCATACTACGAGAGAGGTTTAGCCTACTACGATCTGTCCGACTACCGCGCGGCAATTGCTGACTACACTCAAGCAATTCGGCTCAATCCAAATGATGCTACAACTTACAGCAATCGCGGTTTAGCTCGATCGGCCTTTGGCGACAAAATCGGAGCAATGGCAGATTTTACCCAAGCGATTCAAATGAGCCCCAAACAAGCTGGCGTTTACTACAGTCGCGGTCGATCGAGATTTAATCTGGCAGATTATCAAGGAGCGATGGAAGATTACAGTAAGGCGATCGAACTGGCACCAGAACAAGCTGATGCTTATACGAATCGGTGCAGCGCTTACTTGAATTTGGCAAGCTACGACAAGGCGATCGAAGATTGCACCCGAGCCATTACCATCGATCCCAAAGATGAAGCAGCTTATAACAACCGCTGCATAGCTTATCTGAATTTAAAACAATTTCAAAAAGCCAGTGAAGATTGCAGTTTGACGATCGGACTCAACGCCAACAATTCCAAAGCATACAGCAACCGAGGATTGGCTCGCGACGCTTCGGGAGACAAACTCGGGGCTGTGGAAGACTTTACCCAAGCGATTCGGCTCAATCCAAGCGATGCCGTAGCTTACAGCAATCGCGGTACTATTTACTCAGCACTCAAAAATTATCCTTTAGCGGTTGAGGATTTCGCTCATTCGCTGCGGCTCAACCCCAACAATGCTAGCGCTTTTTACAGCCGAGGCCTCGTCCGCCGCCAACTCAAAGACCGTAACGGGGCGATCGAGGATTTTCAGAAAGCTGCAAGCCTCTTTCTAGAACAGGGAAGAGCCGATGGTTTCAAAAACGCACAAGCACAGATCAACGACTCTAAATAAACTATTAGCGATCGGTCAAATGTTAAAAAAAGAAGAAATAATCAAGCATGAAGCAAGAAGAAAGCAGAAGGCAAAATTACCAACTCCTAATTCCCAATTCCCAATTCCCAATTACAAATTACCAATTCCCAATTCTCAATTACCAACTCCCCGTTACCAATTCCCAATTATCGATATGAACATGGTTGGTCAACTTTTAGACAGGCGTTATCGCGTAGTACAAATTCTCAGTTCAGGAGCTTTCGGACAAACTTATTTAGCTGTCGATACTCGCAGGCCTGGTCACCCTCAATGTGTAGTAAAACAACTTCGCCCTCCCAGCAACACTTCCACAGTTCTCAAAACAGCTTACCGCTTATTTAAACAAGAAGCAGAAATATTAGAAAAGCTCGGAAAACACGATCGGATTCCATTTTTACTCGCTTATTTTGAAGAAGGAAATCAATTTTATCTTGTTGAAGAATTTGTACCCGGACACGCCCTAAACAGGGAAATTACCGCCGGTCAACCTTGGCGGGAAGAACGAGTGCTGGAGCTGTTAGAAGAAGTGTTGCAGCTTCTCGCCTTTGTACACTCTCAGGGAGTGATTCACCGCGATGTTAATCCATCCAACTTGATCCGCCGCAAACCAGACGGCAAATTAGTTTTAATTGACTTCGGCTCGGTTAAAGAAGTTGCGAATCACGTCAGCGAGTACGATACAGAGTTTCCGCGCACCATTGCGACGGGAACTCCGGCTTATATGCCGATCGAACAATTTCAAGGAAATCCGCAATTTAGCAGCGACCTCTACGCAGTCGGAATGATGGCAATCCAAGCTATCACGGGTTTACCAGGCACGGATTTGCCAAAATTGCAAGATCCGAGTCCTTCTCACACGGGAGAAATTGTTTGGCGAAACCGCAGTCAATGTTCTCCGGGACTGGCAAATATAATTGACAAAATGGTATGTCACCAATTTGGCAAACGCTATCAATCTGCTGAGGAAGTTTTGCAAGCTCTCAGCAAGCTGAGACACCGCCAAGAGAACAATACCGCTCAAAAGAAAAATATTTCTCCGAGCTTACTGTCTTCTGATAGTTTGCTGTCGCGTTTCGGAACTCGGTTTTGGTGGCTGATTTTGGCGGGCTTTGGGACGGCGATCGCTCTGGTATTTCTGTTGAGTTATTGGAGCCGCCCCAATCCGATTAAAGCTAAGGAATATTACGAACTGGGAGTGCAAAAATCTCGGCAAGATCCGGCAGCAGCTTTGCAGGCTTTTAATAAGTCTATTCAATTAAATCCCAACAACGCTGAGACTTTTTATCAGCGGGGAAATGCTCATTACGATTTAAAAAAGTATCCAGAAGCAATCGCCGATTATTCTCAGGCGATCGCTCTCAATCCTAAATATTTTGATGCTTATTTTAACCGGGGGCTAGCCCGTTACGATTTTAACGACAAGCGCGGGGCGATCGAGGATTACACTCAGGCTTTGAATCTCCAGCCCAACGATGCTGATACATATTACAAGCGAGGTATTGTTTATTTAGAACTGCAAGATTACAAGACGGCAATTGGGGATTTTAACGCAGTAATTCGATTGCAGCCGAACCTTGTTAAAGCTTATCACGCGCGGGGGTTGGCTCGCGCTGGAAGCGGAGATTTGCAGGGGGCAATTGGGGATTATACTGAGGCAATTAAGCTCGATGCTCAGAATGTTGATGCTCTCTACAGCCGGGGGAGAGCTCGTTTTCATTTAGGAGATTATCAGGGAGCTTTGGCGGATTATTCTCAGGTAATTGCGATCGATCCCCAGAATGGAGATGCTTATGCTAATCGGTGCAGCACGCAGTTGAATTTGGGAGCGCACCAAGCGGCAATTGACGATTGCACTCAAGCAATTTCCCTGAACGATCAGGATTCGGTTGCTTACAACAATCGCTGCATTGCTTATTTAAATTTGAAGGATTATCCGAAAGCAATTGCCGATTGCACTCAAGCGGTGACATTGAATCCTAATGATTATAATGCTTTGAGCAATCGCGGTTTGGCGAAGAGCGCAGGGGGGGACAGCCAGGGGGCGATCGGTGATTTTACAGCCGCCATCGGGCTCAATCCCAACGATGCAGAAGCTTACGCCAACCGCGCTAAGGTTTACCAGCAGTTAAACAATTACAACAGCGCGATCGCCGATTACGTCCAAGCCATTCGCATCAATCCGAATTATGCCGCCGCTTACTACGGTAGAGCAGCAGTGCGCCGCTCGTTGGGAGACAAAGCAGGAGCGATTAGCGATTATGAAAAAGCGGGTAAACTCTTCCTCGATCAAGGCCTTACCGGCGGTTACAAAGACGCGCAATTTGAAATTGAAAAACTCAAATAGTCATCGGCTATTATTTATTAGTAGGGTGCGCAGTGCGCACCTTACCCAAATTACCTTTACAATTCTTGAATTCGCTTAATCAACTCATAAAACGGTTGCCAATTATCCTCAAGGGCGATCGGTTCCCAAACAGCCTCAATCGTCGGCCTCAACAGCGATTGTTCGGGATTGTGCTTCCGCAACCTGTCCGCCATTTTGTCCATATCGTCCCCCGACAAACTTTGCAAAACGTGACAATAAAACTGCCGCCAAGGTGTTAACAACTCCGCCGGTTCCGCCTCGCTAAAAATTTGACTGACATCATCTCGCCAAGTGCGATCGAACTGTTCGCGCAGTTGAAAAAAGAAATCGTGATAGCCTACTTGAGACTCAGCCAGCATCTTAATTGTCAGTTCCAACAACTCATCGCCATCAGCCTCTGGCAAATCCTCAAATCCCAACCTATTCAGCATCAACTGCCGGTAAGCTGCATTGTAATACTCGCCAAACTTGACCAAAGCAGCATCCATATCAGCTTGAGGAATCGCCGCTGCTAGCGGTTGCTGCAGCTTCTCCAAATTCCCCTTACAAATAAACGGTTGATTTCCGTAACTGTAAAGACCGTAATAATCGAAATAAGCTGCAGTAAACTTAGGATCGTAAGTTGGGATAAAAGCAAAAGGCCCGTAATCAAAACTTTCTCCAGTAATCGACATATTATCAGTATTCAGCACAGCGTGACAAAATCCCGCTGCCATCCACTGAGCGACCAATTCAGCGACTCGCTTAACTAAATCCGCATAAAATAGCGCATACTTTTCCGCTGGGGAAACAGCCGCATTGCTTGCTGCTAAATGCAGTTCAGGATAGTAATATTCAATTACAAAATCTAAAAGTTTGGTAATTAAATCCGGGCGGCGGATATAATTTAGTCTTTCAAAAGTACCGAACCGGATGTGAGAATGACTGAAACGCACCATTACGGACGATCGCGTCGGAGAGGGTTCGTCGCCCCGCCACAAAGCATCCCCAGTTTCAACTAAACTCAAACAGCGAGAAGTATTGACCCCCAACCGGTGCAAAGCTTCCGCCGCCAAAACTTCGCGAACTCCCCCTTTGAGAGTAAGTCTACCGTCAGCAGACCGCGAGTAGGGCGTGCGGCCAGAACCTTTTGTGCCGAAGTCGTAAAGTCTGCCATCAGTACCGCGAACTTGACCGTATAAAAAGCCTCTACCGTCGCCTAAATTCGGGTTGTATTCGTTGAATTGATAGCCGTGGTAGCGGAGTGCCAAAAAAGGACGGACGCAGTGAAATTTGCCGAATGCTTCGATGAAATGTTCGTCGGTTACTTGGGCGGGGTCTAAACCCAATACCGGCAATAATTGGTCGTTGCGAAATCGGAGAATGTGCTGCGGAAAATCGGCAGCCGGGACTTCATCAAAATAGTCGCCGCCGAGGGATTCGAGGGCGGGTTCGTAGTTGAGGGAAAGTAAGGGATTTGACATTTTTTTATTTTATGCTGAATTTGTCGAGTTACGTAAGGTGCGCAATGCGCACCCTACATTTTCTATGGCTATTATATTTGATTTTGGAATGAGATTTTTTTTTACTAACCGCAGAGGGCGCAGAGGATTTAGAAAAGAGAGAAAGAGGGAGAGAGAGATGTTCGCAAGTTAATGCAACGCCGGTAAGGTGCGCAGTGCGCACCCTACGGTTTTTAGTTAAGCTGGAACCAGAGTCGGCTCTAAAGTTGCTACTAATTTGAGATTGTACTCATCTTCAAAACACGGCTTTTTATAATCCAAGCTCCACATTTCCAGAGCGCAATCGTCATCGGGATTGAGCGGTTGCAGCCGCAAGTGAAACTCTCGAACTTCCGGGCGGTGTTCGCATTTAAAACCAGAAATGGCACCGATTTGCCGTCTGTCTAAAGCCACAGCCAACCGCAAAAAAGGATGCAGTTTGCTAACTATTTCTCGGTATTTTCTGGGGAGAATTATAAAATTTTCGTGCTTTTTTTTCGGAGGGTTTTTTCGGTGATAGCGAGCTAAATTGGCAATGACTTCAATCTCTGTTTCGGTGTATCCCAATAACTCACCATTCCGAATTAAATAGTAAGAATGCTTGTGGTGCGCCGAATGACTGACGTACAAACCGCAGTTGTGCAGGATCGCGGCCGCCCACAGCAACTCCCGTTCTTCGGTTCCCCAATTGTGCAGGATTCCTCGAGTTTGGTCGAAAAAATTGAGCGCAAATGCTGCGGTTCTTTCGCTTTGTTCTAAGTTGACTTGATATTTTTCTGCCATGTGGTGGATGCTGCGCTGGCGGATCGAGCCTTGATAGCGCAGGCGGTTTTCAATTAAACCGTGCGTTAGCATCCAGTCAACAATGACGCCTTCTCTCAAAGATCGATCGCACACCGTGAGAAATTCCATCCCTAATAGCGTCATCGCTTCCTGCAAAATCAAAGCGCCCGCCAGAATGATTTCTGCCCGCTTGTCCGACATTCCCGGAATTGCCAACCTTTCGGCATAGGAAAGTTTGCGAAAACGATTGACTAAATCACGCAAATCCTTTAAACTTAGTTGATAGCCAGCAAGAGGACTCGGTACAGTTCCCAACTTTTCGCGAGCGTTAATTGCAGCTAAAGTTTCGATAGTTCCAGCAGTGCCGATCAAGCGCAGAGGTTCGCCAGCCTTAAATTGAGCTCGTAATTCGTCGATCGGTCTTTCCAGCGAAATCCGAATATAAGCTTGCAAATAGGCAAACTCCTCCCGGCTAATCGGATCAGTTTTGACAAATTCTCCGGTTAAGCGAACAGCCCCGATTTTGGTACTGGTGAGACACAGAGGCTCAGAACTATCTCCTAAAATTAACTCGGTAGAACCGCCCCCAATGTCGATAATCACCTGCGGCTGATTGTTAAATTCCATCCCTGAAAGCACGCCGAGATAAATTCTCCGCGCTTCTTCCTGACCGGAAATCAAGCTAACATTCAGGTCTAATTCGTCAGCAACTTGTTTGAGAAAATCCCGCCCGTTAGGGGCTTCTCGAACCGCGCTGGTAGCCACAGCGATAATTTGTTCGGCGTTGAAAGTTTTAGCTATACCTTGAAAGCGGCGCAAAGTTGCGATCGCCCTTTCCATCACTTCTAACTTCAAGCACCCTGTCTTCGCCTCGCAATCGCCCAACCGAACCGTATCTTTTTCTCTAGCAATAATCGCAAACGCGGGCAATTTCCGATCGATCCGCGCCACCACCATGTGAAACGAGTTAGTACCCATATCAATAGCAGCAATAATGCGATTTGACTCCGCAGCAGCAAGTGAATTAACCATAGGAGTGTATCGGGGTTGACAGATATTTATAATTATTTCACGAATCCAGTTAGGCATCAGATTAAAATAGGTAATTCTGGATGTACTGCGTCAAAGAAACTGGGTTTTTTCGTGAATCTGCGGGCTGGAACGAAGCATTTTCGTAAAAAACCCGGTTTCTGGATACCTAAATTTTGATAAGATCAGAAGTTAAAAATCTAAAATCTTGAATGTAAAATGCTTACCGAGCCCGATCGCCCAACCGAATCCACATTACTTACTATCATCCGGCTTTTGAGATGGGACAAGCCAGCAGGAAGGCTAATTTTAATGATTCCCGCCCTCTGGGCCGTCTTTTTAGCGACTCACGGTACGCCGCCCGCAGCATTGGTAGGGGTGATAGTGTTGGGCACCTTAGCCACGAGTGCGGCGGGATGCGTGATCAACGACTTGTGGGATCGCGATATCGATCCGGAAGTCGAAAGAACGCGATCGCGCCCCCTAGCATCCCGCGCCCTAAAAGTGCAAACTGCGATCGGAGTTGCATTAATTTCCTTTGCTTGCGCGGCGATTCTCGCTTTTTATCTGAATCCGTTAAGTTTCTGGCTGTGCGTCGCCGCCGTCCCGATAATTATCTGCTATCCGTTAGCAAAAAGATTCTTTCCAGTACCGCAATTAGTGTTATCAATTGCGTGGGGATTTGCAGTTTTAATTAGTTGGAGTGCCGCTGTTGGGAAACTAGAATTAGCCACTTGGCTGCTGTGGGGTGCAGTCATACTGTGGACGATGGGATTTGATACAGTTTATGCGATGAGTGACAGGGAAGATGATTTGCGTTTGGGCGTAAATTCCAGCGCCATCTTTTTCGGGGACAATGCGGCTAATACTGTGGGTTTTTTCTTTTTTGGGACTGTCGGTTTGTTAGCAGCAATGGGAATTAATTTGCACTTGCACATCGGTTTTTGGATTGCTATTTTTGGGGCTGCTATTTTGTGGTTTTTGCAGTACAGTCAACTGCGAAAGGCGGATATTCCGAAGCCTGTCTACGGTCAGATTTTTCGCCAAAATGTTTGGGTGGGGTTTGTCATATTGGCGGGGATGATTGTTGGGGAGATTTTTTAGACTCCGGCTAGGTGGATGATAGAAGTTAAATCAACTTGTAGGGTGCGTCAGTCATTAATTTTTAGATTTCAAAAGGTTTGAATAATCTGACGCACCCTACGTGCTTTCCTCTGTGGTAGTAAAAAATCCGGAATTTTGTCACAATAGGATGCAGATAAAATCGAGAGTATTCGATCGCTCCTCTAATGCTATGAACCAATTTTTGTTCTACTTTGCTTCTGGGTTGATTGCCTTGTTGGTGGGATATTTTACTAACCAGTTACCGAATTTGCCGGACAACTGGAAACCGTGGGTTCCTTTGGCACTAGCGGTTTTGACATTAGTGAGCTCGATTTTGCTGATTCAACAAAGCCACTCTGGGAACTCGTCAGCCAAGACGACGATTCGGGGGAATACGCTGGCGGGGAACCAGACTAGCATCAAAGCTACGGATGCTTTGGTAGAAAAGAATAAACTAACTGGAGAGGGTTCTAGCATCAGCACGAGAGATAGCGATTCGGGAACGCAACCATGACGCAGAAGCACTTTGCGAATCACACGCGGGAGTTGCACCTGTTTGAACAGATGTTGCTGGGGCAGGTGGAAGAACGGATTTTGTTGATTGAAGCACCGTCGGGTTATGGGAAAACGGGTTTGATGGGGCGGTTTCAGATACTGTGCTCCCAGAAAATTCACCCCGTTTTAATCGATCTCAAAGGGGCGCAAGCTGGTATTGCTTATGTATTTTCCCGGATTCAGCGCGTACTCGGAAAAGAACGCTTTCGGAATTTTAATGCCTTGATCGATCGCCTTTTCAATTCTGGTGTTCAGATTCAGAACAACCGTTTGACGGGAGAAGGCAGCCAAATTCAGGTGATTTTGGATGTGCCGCCAGAGGAACGAAAATATCGTTTAACTCAACTTGAACAGGTTTTTTTTGAAGATTTACAACGGTTCGATCGCCCGATCGCATTTATTTTAGATACATACAATGGTGCGACGGAAGAACTGGCTGGATGGATCGAGAGTCCGTTTTTGGCAGAAGTGGCACTCAACCCAAAGCTATTTGCGATCGTCGCAGGACAAAATATTCCCCAACCCACGATCGAATGGCAAAACCTGCATAATTGCTGCAAGCTCGATCGGATTATGGAACGCGAAGCCTGGTATGGTTACGCTAAGGACGTTGGCTACTGCTTCAGTTCCGAAGAAATTGATTTTTTGATCGATGCGGTAGGAGGTGTACCGGCACAAGTGGTTCTCTTCTTAGAAAGTGCAGCACGGACGAGGCAGCAGATATGAACGCCGAGTTTTTAACACGATTGGCACAGGCGCAAACCGAGGAAGAAAAGGATTGGCTGCTGACGGAACTTTCCCTGTCAGTGCTGTCACCGGAGTTGAGGGCAATGGCGCAGGCAGCCGCCGTGGCGCATTGGTTTGATGCCGAGATTTTAGCGGCACTGCAACCGGATTTAGCCCAACAGGCAGAGGAATTGTATATCGAACTCCAAAAACTCCCGTTTGTGGAAGTGTTTCCCGACAGAGGATACAATATCCACGAACGGACTCGGAAGGCGATGCTGAAGCATCTACGGGAAACAGATGAAGAAGCGTTTAAGCAATTTTCCCAGCGTCTGGTTGACTATTTTGGTGCAGAGAATCCGAATCGGATCGAACAGATTTATCACGCTGTGGCGGCTGATTTTGAGGCAGGCAGCAGTCAGTTTGAGCAGTATATTTGGGAGTTAGATGGTAATTTCCGTCGGGGGGAAGCGGAGGCGTTGCTAGCAGCCGTGCAGGAACAGGTTGAGGCGGAACGGGTGCCAGAGACTTTCGGCGCAGATGTGGTGTATTGGTTCGGGCGAATTCATTTCCGGTTTTACGAAGCAGACGAAGCCCTAGAGCGCTACGATACCGCATTGAAAC
>JAUBOG010000022.1:0-9783 GCA_036700105.1 Microcoleus occultus BM001215583 | reverse complement strand
TGTACGAGCAAGTAGGAGCCAAACTGGGTAAAGCCAATACCCTGAGAGCGATCGGCGATGTGTTGCAATTCCTCGATCGCCGTGACGAAGCCCTAGAGCGCTACGATACCGCATTGAAACTGTACGAGCAAGTAGGAGCCAAACTGGGTAAAGCCAATACCCTGAGAGCGATCGGTCGTATGCAGCAAAGCCTGATGCAGTTTGAAGCAGCATTGAACAACTACCAACAAGCCTTGAATCTTTACCAAGAGATTGGAGATCGATGGAGCCAAGCAATGGCTCTTCAAAATCTAGCAAATTTGTACAACCAAATGGGTCGAGTCCGAGAGGGATTTGTAACAGCTTATCAAGCCAATTCCATTCTGCAAAATCTAGAAGTTCCTTTATCAGTTATGCCTGTTCCTAACTGGCTGAAGCAGAGCATGAGATTCGCAGAGCAGGGCAAAGGGCAACTGACGTTGGTTATAGTTGTGGGTGTACTTGCCTTTCCTTTTGCGTTGTGTTTTGGCGGAGCCATATTGTTATGGCGCATGACATTTAGCCGCCTGTTCGCCACTCAACCCATACTTCGGAAATGGCGCTATGGACTCTACGCTTTGTTCGGTTTGGCGATTGTCCTTCTGGTTGCCTGGATTTATATGAGGTGATATCAATTTAGAGGATTTGGCTGAGTTTTGCGAAAGGGCGATAGAAGAAATAGAATAACCTCAAAAATATCAAATCCCAGGCGAATTATCCAATCTTGTATCTGCGTTAATCTGCGTTCATCTGCGATCAAAAAAGAGCGAGATTCCTTTCTAATAATCCAGAAGGGCGATCGCCCGTTTTATAATCAGAAGGGCGATCGCCCAATTCCACCTGCTATAATCTCAGGTAGTATCTCATTTACCAACAGCCATCGACATGACCGATGAAGAACTCAAGCAACTAATAGAAAGCAACGCTAGGGCAACTCAAGCTATGTTAGATAACATGGCAGAATCAAGACTCGAACGACAGGAACTTCGAGAAGGAATGACCCAAGTGCAAAATGCTACGGTACAATTGCAAAATGCTGTCGTGCAATTGATTAACGTTCAGTCAGGAATTACTAACTTGTTGGCTTCTCTGGATGAAGATCGACCGACAGTTCTCAGAAAACTAACCGCAATTGAAAATAAACTCGATCGACTTCTAGAGCAAGAAAATGCTCAGTAAGTAAAAGAGCGAGCTCCGTTACCCAACAAGAGCGATCGCCCTTCCTGCATCCGCGTTAATCTGCGTCCATCTGCGGTTAAAAAAGATCGATCGCCCTTTCTAATAATTTAGAAGGGCGATCGCTCTTCAACTTCCGACCTAAAAAGTAAAAATTTATTCATTCTCATCAACATTATCAAAGATATCTTCGATGTCCCGTGCCCCGTGAAGCACGCGCAAAATTTCTACCTCTGAGTCTATAAGACGGTAGAAAATTAGATATCTTCTAAAACCTTTAATAGCTTGTTGTCGCACATCGATTAAATTAGGATGAGCAAATTGACAGAGCTTTCCCATTTTTGGGATTTGAGCCAATTGTTTAAAGGTTTCTTCCGCCGCGACAAGAAAGCGATCGGAAGCATCCATATTATCTTCCGCCATGTAAGTGGCTAATTCAATCAAGTCACGGATAACTTGCGGACGTTTTTGGATCGAGGTCATTTTTCTCCCTGCAACCCCTGCTGCTGGGAAATACGCGATCGCACAGCTTGACGAATCTCTATCCAATTTTCATCCGTCATCGCCGTAGGATTTCCTGATTCCAAGCCCTCTAATAACATCGCTTCCAAACGTTCTGAAGCTTTACGTTTTTGGTCTTGGCGAATTAACTCACGGAAATACTCGCTAGCTGTACTGTAACCACCTTGAGCTACCTGTTCTTCTATATAAGTTCGCATTGAGTCAGGTAGAGAAATATTCATGCTTGTCACGGGTATTACTTACCTCATTTAACTCGTTATCTTATTATGGCAGATTTTGCCATTTTTTGTCAATCCTCACAAGCCGTAATTTTTTAATAATAAAATGGGAAAGTAATCTCGCCATTTCAAGAATGCGATATACTCATCCCAAAACTATGAAAAAAATCATCATCGGCATCATGGGCCCGGGCGAAAGTGCGACATCAACCGACTTAGAAAACGCCTATCAACTCGGTAAACTCATCGCCGAAGCTGGATGGATATTGCTGACTGGCGGCCGCAATGTCGGCGTGATGGAGGCGGCCAACAAAGGCGCAAAAGCTGCTAACGGTTTAACAGTCGGTATCCTTCCGGGGAATGATACTCGCGGTATTTCTGAAGCTGTAGATATTGCGATCGTCACTGATATGGGAAACGCCCGCAATAACATTAACATTCTTTCTTCAAATGTTATCATTGCCTGCGGTATGGGTGCGGGCACTGCTTCGGAAATCGCCCTCGCTCTGAAAGCTGACAAACCGGTTATCTTGTTAAATGACAGCGCCGAAAGTCAATTTTTCTTTAAAAAACTCGCAGCAGCTAACGTCTTTGCGGTCAAGAATGCTGTAGAGGCGATCGCTCAAACTGGTAAAATCCTAGCAAATCCAAGATGAAATCCAAGATGAGAGTCAGCAAAATCAACTTATGTGCGATCGGCATTATCCTAACTTTCGGGATTTGCATCGGTACCAAAGCCAACGGCAAAATTGCACAGTTCAGTCTCAGCAATAACTCTACTCAAAATATAGCACAAATCCCGCCCCCTCCCCCTTCTGCTTCGCCTGCGCCTTTTCCCTCACCTGCAATGGAAAAAGAAGGCCCGCCGATTACTAGCGAATCAAGCCCGGATCAAATAGCTTTAGCAGCACATTTGCAGAGAATCAACGCTAAAATGTACGGTGCTTATTGGTGTCCTCACTGTCACTCGCAACAAGAGCTTTTTGGCAAAGAAGCATTTACCGCGCTGAATTACATTGAGTGCGATTCCAGAGGTAAAGATGCTCGCCCGGATTTGTGCAAAGCTGCAAATATTAAAGCTTATCCGAGTTGGGAAATTCGGGGAAAATACTATACGGGAAGGCAATCTTTGGAAAAACTGGCTATCTTATCTGGGTATAAGGGTAGTCGCAATTTTCAGCTACAAGTTCCTTCTCCTTAAAATATTCAACTGACAAGGCCAACATTATCACCAACAGAGGGCATGGTATTGCCGTGTCCCTACCCCCAAAATATGTGTAATATCAAATCCTCTCTTCACCGAAATAGTAAATTAGAGTTGACTGTTGACGGTTGACGCCGTGAACAGTCAACCGTCAACAGTCAACAATCTCTAACGCCAACTTAACTCAAATAGTCTTCAACAATTTTCAAAATCCGCGACGCTGCTAAACCGTCCCCAAAGGGATTGATTGCCATTGCCATAGCGTTGTAAGCATCTACATTACTGAATAATTCTGTTGCTGCGGCTGTGATAGTATCAGAATCAGTACCGACAAGTTTAGCGGTTCCTCCAGAAATTGCTTCTGGTCTTTCTGTGGTTTCTCGCAATACCAAAACAGGCTTGCCCAAACTCGGTGCTTCTTCTTGCAAGCCACCGGAATCGGTGAGGATTAAATGACATCTTTGAATTGCTCCTACCAATTCGGCGTAATCTAAAGGTTCAGTTAAAAAGATTCTCGGATGGTCGCCCAAAAGAGCTTGCAAAGGTTCTCGAACTGTCGGATTTCGGTGCAGGGGTAGCAGCAATGCTGTATCGGGAAATTTATCTAAGATTTGGAGAAATGCCTTCGCAATTCCTGCTAAAGGTTCTCCCCAATTTTCGCGGCGGTGAACTGTTGCTAAAATTGTGCGGTATTTGCTCCAATTTAAATTGGGAATGTTGCATTCTGGTTGGCGTTTGGCGACAGAGAGCAAAGCATCGATGACTGTGTTGCCTGTACGGTGAATTTCTCCCAAAACGCCCGATCGCCCTAAATTCTCCGCAGCCAGCTCTGTCGGCGCAAAATGCAGCCGTGCGAGCACAGATATCAACCGCCTGTTAGCCTCTTCTGGATAAGGATTGAACAGGTCGTCTGTCCGCAATCCGGCTTCTACGTGACCGACGGGTATTTTCTGATAAAATGCAGCTAAAGCAGCGGCAAAGGCTGTCGTTGTATCGCCTTGAACTAACACGATTTCGGGCTGCAATTCTTTAAACAAATCTTCCAAACCTTGCAAACTCCGAGATGTAATGTCTGTTAAGGTTTGCTGGTGCTGCATGATTGCTAAATCGCGATCGGCTTTGAGCTCGAACATCCGCATTACTTGCTCGACCATTTCCCGGTGCTGGCCGGTTAAAATTACTTGGGTGTCGAAAGCTGGCGAATTTTTGAACTGTTGTATTACTGGGGCTAGTTTAATTGCTTCGGGGCGCGTTCCTAAGACTATGCAAATGCGGTGCGTGGCTTCGGGCATGGTAAAATTAGATGTAAGTTTATTGATACTTCGTGGAACAGGCATCTTGCCTGTTTTTGACCGTGGTGCAGGATGTCAGTTTATACTCACATTTTGTACCATTCTTAAGAACGGGATCTCCGGCCCGTTCCACAAAGAGTAAATTGTATTGTGGAACGGGCCGGAGAGCCCGTTGCTCAATAGGTAATTGACTTTGATTCAATATCTCAGTTGATACCAATTTAGTGAATATTAAAACCAAATCGTACATTTTTATTTTTTAATTGCTCATGCCTTATCGTTACATTTTATTTTACAAACCCTATGATGTTTTAACTCAATTTACTGATAATTCGGGGGAAGTTAAACGCAGAACTCTGAAAGATTATATTCGGATTCCTGATGTTTATGCGGTGGGAAGGCTCGATCGCGATAGCGAAGGACTTTTGCTGCTCACTGATGACGGACAAACGCAGCACCGGCTCAGCGATCCGAAATTCGCTCATCCCCGCACTTATTGGGTGCAGGTGGAAGGGATTCCCGATGCAGGTGCGATCGCCCGTTTAGAAACAGGTGTCACAATTCAAGATTATCGGACTCGATCGGCAAAAGTGCAATTATTGCCAGCAGAACCGCTTTTACCGCCCCGGGAACCGCCGATTCGCTTTCGCAAAAGCATACCGACAGCTTGGCTGGAAATGACTCTCACAGAAGGCCGCAACCGCCAAGTCCGCAGGATGACCGCAGCAGTAGGGTTTCCGACATTGCGGCTGGTGAGGTGCGCGATCGGGAATTTGCGTCTCGAAGGCCTCAATCCCGGTGAGTGGCGCGAACTAACCCAACAGGATTTTAGATTTTAGATTTTAGATTTTGGATTGAAGAATTATCCGCCGAAACGGTTAGCACCTAACGACTGCATCGATCCGCCCTTCGACCCTGAGCGTAGCTGAAGGGCCTTCTTCCTTCTTCCTTCAGACTGACATCCGTTACATCCGCTACAAAATCCGCTGCCGAACTTCCTTCTGCTTACTTTCGAGGCGGCAAAGTAAAAGTTTCATTTCCATCCTTATCCTTTTGCACTACAGCTCCCAACTTTACCAAAGCTTGTCTCGCCCTCAGTCGCACCAACTTATCAGTTGTTTGATAATAAACCGTGCTCCAAGCGGCAAACCGCACCGGGACGCTATCGGGATCTCGGCGCAAAAAATTAGCAGTTTCTCGAAACATCGGCGCTAATTCCGGCCCTTCCGGGGTTCCTTCTACCCACTCAGCAGCCATTTCGTGCGATCGAGCTGACTCGTTAGTGTCACCGAGGAGCAGCAGCTCGTCCAGGCCTTTATTGCGCCACACCCTCCACGCTTGGGGGTCAATTTGCGGCGAAAGGACGTTTGTACCGCGCTCCATAAACTGCACGGCAATTTCGGGTTTTGCTTGGTAAAACGAAACAGCAACGGACAGAAACGGGTAAATTTCCACCCACCTCGGGTCGCGCCGCGTAATTATGTCAAAATAATCGGCGCTAAGATGGTATCCTGTTATGTCTCGGGCTTCGTCGTCGCCGAAATACTGCAAAAATTTCAGAAATGTCCAATCTGCAATTAAATTATCAAACCCAAAACTAGGGATAGTTTTGAGCATTTTCAGCCGCAGGGCTTCTTGCTGCGCTTCTTGCTTGAAACTGGCTGCAGACATTGCTCTTGGCGGCTTTTGCACCGATTCAACGCCAACTATCGGCATTCCCCCTAACTGCCCGCTCGACTGCATGGTAACTACCGCCGCCAGCGCTGCTAGACCGATAACTCCATTAATGAGCAGACTCAACCACTTACGCGAAAATTGTTCGATTTTAGTTTCCACGGCACATTTAAATCCAAGTTTAAAATTAAGTTTATTAAAATAGAGTAATGATTGGTTGGCGATCGACAGTGAATCTCGTTAAACTGTCGAAATGGATGGTAGAGCCTCCAAAAAATAGTTTAAGTAGTAGTTTGAGATTTTTTAGCAATCTAAAATCTCAAATCAAAAATCTAAAATCGAATTGAGCCAAATTCAATGAATCAAGCCCGCAGACGCTTTTCTAAGTTACAGGCAGCCCTGTTCAGTGGGGCGATGGCAACAACCGCTTCGATATCTTTACTCGTTCCGGGCCTGAGTCAATCAGTCCGCGCCGAGCTTCAAGATAGCCCCAAAGCTGTCTTAGACGAAGCTTGGCAAATTGTGAACCGAGAGTATGTCGATGGCAGTTTTAACAAGACTGACTGGCAAGTCGCCCGCCAAGAGTTGCTCAGCAAAGATTATACCTCTCGCGAAGCTGCCTACACCGCCCTCCGCAAAGCCCTAGAGAAATTACAAGACCCGTACACGCGCTTCATGGACCCGAAGCAGTACGAAGCGCTGACGAGTCAAACCTCTGGGGAACTGACAGGGGTGGGGATGCGGCTGGAACAAGACGAGAAAACGAAAGCGATTACGGTTGTCGAACCGATGGAAAATTCCCCGGCGCTGAAGGCTGGGATTCAAGCGGGCGATCGGATTTTGGTGATTGACGGCAAAGCTACCACAGGCATGACTGTCTCGGATGCTGCTGGGATAATTCGCGGCGCTGAAGGTACGAAAGTCACGCTGCGGATTGCTCGGCCGGGGAAAAGCGAATTTGACATCACTCTGACTAGGGCGAGAATTGAGGTAGCAGCGGTTCGCTACAGCCTCAAGGATGAAGGCGGCAAGAAAGTCGGTTACATCCGCTTGCAAGAGTTTAGCTCCCACGCGGGCGAACAAATGCAGGTGGCGATTAAAAAGCTCTCGGATCAGAAAGCTGATGCTTTCGTGTTGGATTTGCGCGGCAATCCCGGCGGGCTGCTGCGGGTGAGCATTGATATCGCGCGGATGTGGATGGATACAGGGGCGATCGTCCGTACAGTCGATCGTGCGGGCGATTCTCAAGAAATGAAGGCAAATCGGACTGCGCTCACTGACAAGCCTTTGGTGGTGCTGGTGGACGACAATTCTGCGAGTGCTAGCGAGATTTTGGCCGGTGCTCTCAAGGACAACAAGCGCGCGACTGTGATGGGCGGCCAAACTTTTGGCAAAGCTTTGGTGCAGTCGGTGCATTCTTTGTCTGACGGTTCGGGTTTGGCAGTGACGATCGCCCACTACTATACTCCCAACGGTACTGATATCAGCCAGAAGGGCGTTACTCCCGATGTCAAAGTCGAAGTAACGGACGAACAAAAGCTGAAATTAGCCAACAAACCGATGTTAGTTGCGACTAAGGACGATCCTTGCTACGCGCAGGCGATCGCGCTTTTGAAAACTAACGCCAACTCTGCCCGTCCCGTTGCTGCTAATGAAGCTCTTGTTCCTGTCAAGAAATAGTTAAAATCGGCATTGATTCACAATGAGCTTTAAGATAAAACCCGCACCGGCGGGTTTTGTTTTTGTAGTTTGATTGAGCCTCATATCAAGTTCGCTCTTCATCGGAATGATCTAAACGGAGGACACGGCACTGCCGTGTCCTCTATGTCATTTCGGTGTTACCGGAATTGATATAATCCGCCGGATAAACTCTAAAGGCAAACCGTCTGTATCGGCAATAAAAGCTACTTCGTAAACATTTTGCCCGATCGCCTGCTGAGTCGGTTCCAATAAAACTTTCAGCGGTTGAAACTGGCTTGGTTCCTCAGATGCTGCTTTCTCAAACCGCTCTTTTAGAGACTGCAACCAACTAGGCAAGTCAGTTGTAGACTCAGTGAGATCGAAAGATAAATGATAGTATCCAACATAATGCTCGTCTCCGAAAGCATCCGGTGCGGGTTTCGGTTCCGGGATTTGAATTAATTCGATGCGTCCGTTGAGACCTTCCATCCAACAGGCTAGAGTGTAACCGGTGGTAAAGCGATCGCTCACAGTAAATCCCAACTGTTCGTAAAAGGCGATCGCCCGGTGAATGTTAGCAGTGCGAATCGAGGCGTGGTGCATTCGATTGTAGATTGTAGATTGTAGATTTTAGACGGGAAGTAGTAGATTTGAGTAGATACCGTAGGGTGCGTCGCCATCAACAATCTGTAAGTAAGATAGAAAATCTAGCAGCGACGCACCAGACCGAATGACTAAATGAATACTGCTTTCCTGCTTTCCTGTCAACTGTCAACTGTCAACTGACAACTGACTATTCAAACAACCGAAAATACGGATATCTAACCGGAACTCCCGGCTCTTTTTCCAAATCAAAATTAATCACTTCCCAGCAAGGTTCTTCCTGGGGATCGGGGCTAAAATCGACGGGTAAACCGTAAAGCTTCGGCCGCGGCGACTCCGACTGACCCCGCCAAGGCGTGCTCCGCTCTAAATAGGCGCCGATCAAGTCGCGATAGCGCTGGGCGATGATGACGCGAGTGGCTCGGTAGCCTTGAGTATAAAGCCGATCGAGCGCTTCGTGAATTTCAAACCTAATCCCGTCGGGGTGCGTGTGTTGGCGGTACCATTCACCCTCCCAGCGGCGCCAGTGCCGCCCAGACTGAAGGTGAACCAGTTCCCCCGTTTTTGGATCTGCCTCAAATGCCCCGTGACGCGGACACAAATAGGTATCCGTGAGCGTTAGAGCCGGAATCGTTTGGCGACAGTGGGGACACTGAATTTCCGGGCCAAACATCGGGTATTGCAAGGCAACTTCAATCATGTAGTGCGTCCCAACATATTTTCTCTGCAAAACTGCCAAATGCTTGTATTATATCGCGTATTGACAATTGGTTAATCTGTTAAAAGTAGATCGACCCCAAAGATGAGCAATCTCAACGAACCTCTGACTGCGCTTACTTCCTATTGGCCTGTTCCAGATATCTCCCAAGCTGCTTTTGTCGCCTCTGGCGCTGTTGTCATCGGTAGGGTAGAAGTGGGTGCTGGTGCGAGCATCTGGTACGGGGCGGTAGTGCGCGCTGATGTGGAGCGAATTTCGATCGGCTGTTGTACCAATATCCAAGATGGAGCAATTCTGCACGGCGACCCCGGGAAACCGACGGTTTTGGAAGATTTCGTGACGATCGGACACCGAGCCGCGATCCACTCAGCTTACATCGAGCGGGGTTGTTTGATCGGCATTGGGGCGATCGTCCTGGACGGAGTGAGGGTAGGAACAGGCTCGATCGTCGGTGCGGGTGCTGTTGTCACCAAGGACGTTCCCCCTCACACGCTGGTTGCGGGAGTACCTGCGAAGCGATTGCGGGATGTTTCCCAGGAGGAAGCTGAGGAATTAATCGAGCACGCTAAGCGTTACGAAAAGTTGGCTTTGGTTCACGCGGGAAAAGGAACAGATTTGGGATTTGCTGAAGTGAGGGAATTTTGAGAATATTTCTTGTCCCCCCTTATTAAGGGGGGC
>JAUBOG010000229.1:0-10102 GCA_036700105.1 Microcoleus occultus BM001215583 | reverse complement strand
TTTAAACTCCGTTCCGATCGCAATCTGCCTTGATGCTGGGGCTTCAAACCCTTGCACAGTCGGTGAAACTACGGCGATCGTGCGTTAACCGTTTGCTGGCGCCGGTGAGGGCATTTCTGGAGAGGTTTGCAGCGAGGGCTAAAGTCGCCAGAGTTCGATCGGGCTAAAATCCTCGCTGCTTTCGTCAAGATCCGCTGTATGGCTGGACTAGAACAACTTAAATCCGAGCAGCATCCGCCGCTAAATCCATCATCGAACCCGCACCCTCAACCGAAGCCACATCCAGCAAAGTCTTCAAAACCGAATCAGGATTCAAACTGATCGAATCAATTCCCAACTCAACCAAAAAGCGAGCAAACTCAGGATAATCGCTGGGCGCTTGACCGCAAATTCCAATTTTGCGATCGTACTTCTTCGCCGCCCTAATCGCAATTTCCACCATCCGCCTCACAGCTTCATTGCGTTCGTCAAAGATGTGGGCGACTAAAGCAGAATCCCGGTCTAATCCCAATGTTAGCTGAGTTAAATCGTTAGAGCCGATCGAGAATCCGTCAAAAACTTGCGCGAATTCGTCAGCAAATATCACATTGCTGGGCAATTCGCACATTACGTAAACTTGCAAACCGTTTTCGCCCTTGACCAAACCGTGTTTTGCCATCTCGGCCAACACTTTGCGACCTTCATCTGGAGTGCGGCAAAACGGCACCATCGGAATCACGTTTGTCAAGCCCATTTCGCCGCGAACCCGCTTCAACGCAAGGCATTCTAAAGCGTAAGCTTCGCGGTAATTCGGGTCGTAATAGCGAGAAGCGCCGCGCCACCCGATCATCGGGTTTTCTTCCTTGGGTTCAAACTGCCGCCCTCCCAAAAGATTAGCATATTCGTTGCTCTTAAAATCGCTCATCCGCACGATGACTGGATTCGGATAAAATGCGGCGGCGATAGTGGCAATTCCGCAGGCTAATTTGTCGGTAAAAAAATCGGGTTTGCGATCGTAAAGTGCTGTAAGTTTGGCAATTTGGCGCTTGACGGATTCGTCGGTCAATTCATCAAAGTGAATCAGCGCCATCGGGTGGGCTTTGATGTGGTTGGCGATGATGAATTCGAGGCGCGCTAGCCCTACGCCGTCGCAAGGAATTGCTGACAAACCAAAAGCTTCTTCGGGGTTGCCGACATTCATTAAAATTTGAGTGCGGGTGCGGGGTAAATTGCCGATCGCAGTTTCTTGTACTTCAAACGGCACTAAACCGGCATAAACTTTGCCTTCCTCTCCTCCGGCACAAGAAACAGTAATTTCTTGATTGTTTTGCAAGGCTTTGGTAGCATCGCCAGTGCCGACAATTGCCGGAATTCCCATTTCCCGCGCAATGATCGCTGCGTGGCAAGTGCGGCCGCCGGAATTGGTGACAATTGCGCTGGCTTTTTTCATGATCGGTTCCCAATCCGGGTCAGTTTTGTTGGTAACTAAAACTTCCCCTGCTTCAAAGTCGGCGATTTCGCTAACGTCTAAAATGACGCGGGCTTTCCCTTGTCCGATCGCTTCGCCAACGGCGCGTCCTTTTGCCAAAACTGCACTGGAACCGTTTAATTTGTAGTTCCGCAAAACTGTAGCAGATTTTTGCGATTGTACTGTTTCCGGCCGCGCTTGGACGACGAACAATTCGCCGGTGTTGCCGTCTTTAGCCCACTCGATGTCCATCGGCGTGTAGGTTCCGCGCACTTCGGAGTAATGTTCTTCTATCAATACTGCCCACTCTGCCAAGTGGATGATTTCGTCATCGTTAAGGGCAAATTGTTCTCGTTCTTTTGCCGCTACTGAGACGTTTTTGGTGTATTTGGAACCGCCAACGTCGTACACCATTTTAATTTGTTTCGTGCCGAGGCGCTTGTCGAGAATTGGGCGGAAACCTTGTTTTAATGTGGGTTTGAAAACCAGGTATTCGTCGGGGTTTACGGCGCCTTGAACGATGTTTTCGCCTAATCCGTAGGCGGCGGTGATCAGGGCGGCATTTTTGAAACCGGTTTCGGTGTCGATGCTGAACATGACGCCGGAGGATGCTAAGTCCGATCGCACCATTTTTTGCACGCCGACAGATAAGGCGACTTCCAAGTGGTCGAAACCTCGGAGTTGGCGGTAGGAAATCGCGCGATCGGTGAACGTGGAGGCGAAGCATTTGTGGCAGCATTCGAGCACGCCGGTGCAGCCGTGAACGTTGAGGTAGGTTTCTTGCTGTCCCGCGAAACTCGCGTCTGGTAAGTCTTCGGCGGTGGCGGAGGAACGGACTGCTACGTCGGTACTGTCGCCGTACCGATCGCACAATTTCTGGTAAGCACTTGCGATCGCCGCTTGCAAGTCTCGCGGAAACGGTGTATCCAGAATCAGTGCCCGCGCTTGCTTGCCTTTTTGCCGCAAATTCTGCACGTCTTCTACGTCTAAACTGGCAAAAATTTCCCGCAATTTAGCTTCTAAACCCGCCGACTCGATAAAGTAGCGGTAAGCGTATGCTGTAGTGGCAAATCCGTTGGGGACGCTGACTCCTTTCGGCGTTAACTGTTGGATCATTTCGCCCAAGGAAGCATTTTTCCCGCCTACTAACGGGATGTCGGCGATGCCGACTTCATCAAACCACAATACTAAGGCTTTTTGTTTGGGAATTAAAACTTGTTTTTCTTGAACTGCTAATTCTTCGGTCATTGCTTCTTTCCTCTAAATTTCAGATCAGTTCGGTCAATCGATTTGAGATTTGAGATTGAAGAATTGGAGAAAGCGACCTCGCGGATGAATCCGGGGCTTCTACCCTGGCTGCTTTCTGTTAAAAAACTGCGATTTTTTTGATTGAGTTGTGCGTGTTGCGAGACTTATCGGATTTTTTGAGAGGATGTGTCTCCCGATTTTTTGATGGTCTCTATTTCAATATTATAACTTTTTTTCAAAATGGCAAGAGCGATCGGGAAAATTTATTTAATTGCAAAAAGTAAACAAATTGGACTGGGGAGTTTTTGCAAGCTATCATGAAAAAAACAGGTAAAAATCGGAAACTCTCAAATAGTTCCCGCAGTTTTTTTGGCGCTGAGCGCGCAGTAGTGGGAGATCGGCTGTACAGCATTTAAACTGTATATTTGGAACCCAAATCAAAAACAGGCAAATCTTCTCCCCTCTCCGCTTCTCGCCCCTACCCGAATCATACCGCAAACAATCTAGATGCCTGACAGCTTACCGCTGGGATTGTGCTGAATGTTGGCTGTTGACGGCTAAGCGATGGGATCTGACGGCTTGGCGATCGCCCAAAAAACAGAAAAAAAGCAGCTTTGTTTCCTCAAGCAACCGCTGTTCTCAAAACAGTAAAGTTTTTAACTCGCAAGCGAGTTGACTGCTTGGGCCTAAAACACATTTGCTGTATTTGCATTGTGCAGCAACCCTAAATCTGTTTGGAAGTTCTCAATCGCCCCAATTTATAGGGCAGATTGCTGCTTCCTTCTGCCTTCTGCTACAAGTGTTGAACTAAAACTTTTTAAGTTCGATCGGGGTTATTGTTGGGCATTGAATTATTTATATGCTATAATAGTGACCGCGACTGCCTTATGACAAATAACAAGGTATATGATATCAGTTTTGAGATCGACCGCAAAGCGAAACGGTTTTAAAGTTCTCCTGGTGGAAGACAATCAAGCCGAAGCCGATCTGATCGAAGAATTATTATTAGAAACAAATGTCAGCCGAGGCGAGTCTCAAAGGCTGTCAGTAAGCTGTACGGACCGTCTCAGCAAAGCGCAGAAACTTTTGGTCGCCGAACATTTTGATGTAATTTTACTAGACCTTTCGCTGCCCGACAGCCAAGACTTAAGTACAATTGTCAAAATCCAAGAATACAGCCTAAATACTCCGATCGTCGTACTGACTGCTCGCAACGATGAAGAACTCGCGGTGCAGTCAATCCAAGCAGGAGCTCAGGATTATTTGGTGAAGCGACAAATCGACAGCGAAGTGTTAATGCGATCGCTCCGCTACGCAGTTGAGCGGCAGCACAACCAAGAAGCTTTGCAAAAAAGCGAAGAAAAATATCGCTCGGTTGTCGAGAATTCTCTCGTCGGAATTGCGATTATGGCTCCTCCAATTTCCCCCTCAGAACCGGAAAAATGTCAGTGGTTGGAAGTTAACGATGCTTTGTGCGATTTGCTGGGATACGAGCGCCAAGAACTTCTGCACGGAAATTGGGAGCGGTGGGGTCTTCCTGAAGACTCGCCTGCCAGTTTAGAGCAGTTAAATAAAGTTTTGGCTGGGGAGAGCGAAGGCTACGTTTTAGATAAAAGGTGGCGCAGAAAAGACGGAAAAATAGTTTATACTAGAGTTTCGCTGCGCTGTATTCGCGGCCGGGACGGCTCGATCGACCGGATGATTAAAGTAGTCTTGGACGTGAGCGATCGCTACCGCTACGAAGCTGAACTAAAAGCATCGGAAGAATTCTTAAATCACACGATCAATGCTACTCCAGACCCGATTTTCGTCAAAGACGAGCAGCACAGGTGGGTCGTATTAAACGACGCTTTTTGCGAATTGATGGGCAAAGGGCGATCGGAACTGATAGGCCAGTCCGGATACGAGTTTTTTCCCCCAGCACAAGCCAAAATATTTGGGCAAAAAGATGAAGAAGTATTGAAAACTGGCATCGCGGTTGAAATTGAAGAAGAATTTACAGACAGCAGCGGCAAAAAACGCATCATATCGACTAAAAAAAGCGTTTTTAGAACAACTGATAGCAGTAAAATGTTAGTGGGTACAATTCGAGATGTTACCGACTACAAATTCCAACAAGCAGCTTTGGAGCAGAGCGAAGCTAGATTTGAAAAAATGGCGGCAAACGTGCCGGGAATGATTTATCAATTCCGCCGAAATGCGGGCGGCAGGCAATATTTTACCTACGTTTCTTCTGGCAGCAAAAACCTTTACGAATTAGAACCGAAAGAAATAGAAAAACAGAGAGATGTGGCTTATGAAACAATTCATCCCGATGATTTCACAGGCTTTGAACAGTCGATCGATATTTCAGCAGCGACTCTGCAACCTTGGCAGCACCAGTGGCGGCAAATTATCAACGGCAAGGTGAAGTGGCTGCAAGGCGCGGCCAAGCCCTCCCAGCAAGCCAACGGCGATCTAGTTTGGGACGGTTTGGTGATGGATGTCACTGAATTAAAACAAACCCAGCAAGACCGCGATCGCTTTTTTAATATCTCCCTGGATTTACTTTGCATTGCAGGTTTTGACGGCTATTTCAAACGCCTAAACCCCGCTTGGTCTACTGTATTGGGTTACAGCAGCGATGAAATGTTAACCCAACCTTTGATAGAGTTAGTGCATCCAGAAGACCGAAAAATCACCTTGCAAAAATTAGATAATCTGAAAAATGGGCGTTCGATTATCAACGTAGAAACCCGCCATCTTTGCCGAAATGGCAATTATAAATGGCTGTCGTGGACGGCATCGCCGTTTGCAGAAGAAGGTTTGATTTATGCAGTTGCTCGCGACGTTACGTTTAGCAAGCAAGCTGAAGCTGAATTGCGCAAGAGCGAAGCCACCAACCGCGCTCTTTTAAATGCGATACCGGACATGATATTTCGCTGTCGGGCCGACGGCACTTTTGTAGACTTCAAACCCGCTAAAGATTTCGATATTTTTCTAGATAAAAAAATAGTAACCGGCAAAAAAGCACAAGACGTATTGCCGGCTGCTTTTGCTGAAAAAATCTTGTTAGGCAATCAACAAGCGCTCGATACAGGCGAGATTCAAGTTGTAGAATATCAGCAGTCAATTAAGGATGCAGTGTGCGATTTTGAAGCGAGAATTGTCTTCTGCACGGATGACGAATTTATCGCGATCGTCCGCGACATCACTCAACGCAAACGCTCGGAGTCAAAACTCCAGCGACAAGCAGCGGCAATGGCTGCCGCCTCCGAAGGTATCGCCATACTCAATGCCGCCGGAGATGTGATTTATTGCAACGCAGCCAGACTCAAAATTTACGGTTACGACTATCTCGAAGAACTGTTGGGCAAAAGTTGGAAAGTATTCTACGAAGGTGCAGAACTGCAAAGGTTCGAGTCAGAAGTCGTTCCGGCTTTAGTGCAGAAAGGTTATTACATCACCGAAGCGGTAGGATGCCGCCGCGACGGCTCGAAAGTTCCTCTAGATGTCTCGCTGACAATGTTGCCAGACGGGGAAATTATTTGCGTTGTCCGCGATATTTCTGAAAGAAAAAAAGCAGAAGCAGACTTGCAAAATAGCAAGCTGTTCGGCGATAGAATTGCTGAGGCAAGTCCTAATATTTTGTATGTTTGCGACTTGATCGAACAAAAAAATATCTATGCAAATGCTTCTGTATACCACATTCTCGGCTATACAGCGGAGGAGATTCAGGCGATCGGGCCGTGGATGATGTCAAGTTTGATCCACCCGGAAGATGCAATCAAAATGCCTGATTATTTGCAGCAAGTCGAAACTGGCTGCGAAGGCGATATCTTTGAAATAGAATACCGCATCCGGCACAAGGATGGTTCTTGGCGCTGGATTGTCAGCCGAGATACTGTATTTGCCAAAACAGCAGAGGGCAAGTTAAAACAAATTCTCGGTACGGGAACTGATATTACCGAAAGCAAGCAAGCAGAAGATGAAATTAAGCTGTTGCTGGCAGCAACTCAAGCAATTAGTCAGTCGGCAGATTTTCACAGCGCCCTTCCTGATATCCTGCGGTTGCTGTGCAATGCGATCGGCTGGAATTTTGCGGAAGCTTGGATACCGGCTGCTAGCGGTACTTTTTTGGAACACAGCGAAACTTGGTACGCTAGCGATCGCGATTTAAATATGTTCGGCCGCGAAAGTAAAAAAATTAGATTCGCCCCCGGATTGGGAGTCCCCGGACGGATTTGGTCAACCCAAAATGTAGAATGGATTGAAGATATTTCTACAGCCAAAAATTCGGTTTTTGCCCGATCGCAAATGGCGGCAGCAGTCGGATTGAAAGCTTGTTTAGGCGTGCCGATCCGCGCTAGCGGACAAGTGCTGGCAGTGCTAATATTCTGCAAGCGCCAACAGTCGGTTGTGGAACCGAGGATAGTAGAATTGGTCAAGGCGGTAGCGACTCAGTTGGGCGCTCACATTCAGCGCAAACAAGCCGAAGAAGAATTGCGCAAAAGCGAAGAACGCTGGCAGTTAGTTCTCAAAGCGAATCAAGACGGAATTTGGGATCTGAATCTTCAAACAAATGAAGCTTTTCGATCGGCCCGCTGGCAAGAAATTATCGGTTACGCAGACGGCGAAATCGACAGCAGCAACAGCGAATGGATCGATCGCATCCATCCAGACGATCGATTGCGAGTGCAAGCAGCGATCCAAGATTATCTCGATCGGCAAACCCCCAATTACGCCGCCGAATACCGATTGCAGTGCAAAGACGGCAGTTACAAGTGGGTGCTCGCCCGCGCTCAAGCAGTGTGGGACGAAGCCGGAAACCCCCTGCGGATGGTGGGTTCGATGACCGATATCAGCGATCGCAAAGCAGCAGAATTAGCTTTGCTGCGGGTCACTCAAGCCGTCGAAAGCACCAGCGACGCGATCGCGATCGCCGACTTGAAAGGGCGGTCTATTTACCACAATCAAGCCTTTATCCAGCGTTACGGCTACACGGTGGAAGAACTCAACGATCTCGGCGATAGCGCCGCACTTTACTTCCGGCCTAAAAGTTACAAACAAATCTATAAGAACATTCGTCAAGGTCGCTCTTGGTGCGGCGAAGTTGGGCTGCGAAACAAGAGCAATGAAGCTGTTACCGCTCTGGTGCGAGCCGACAGCATTAAAGATATAAATGGCAATTCAATCGGATTGATAGCAGTGATTACAGACATCACAAAACGCAAAGAATCCGAAGCATTTTTGCGCCAGCAATTACAGCGGGAACAGTTGGCCTTCGCCATGATGGAACGCATTCGTTCTTCTCTGAATTTATCAGAAATTCTCACCAAAACAGTTGAAGAAATGCGGCAATTTTTGCAAGTAGACCGCACTGTTATTTACCAATTCAAGCCGGATTGGAGCGGGTTTATCGCTGTCGAGTCGGTTGCTGAAAATTCCTACTCAATTCTAGGAATGGAAATTTACGACCCGTGTTTTGGGGAAGCCTACGTTCCTCTTTACCAAGACGGCAGGATTAGAGCTACAGAGGACGTTTACAATGCCGGCATCGCCGACTGTTACTTGGATTTGTTGGCTCGGCTCCAGGTGAGAGCGAATCTGGTAGTGCCGATTTTGCAAGGCGAAAACTTGTGGGGGCTGTTAATTGCCCACCACTGCACGGGCCCGCGTCCCTGGCAGAAATTGGAGGCAGAGTGCCTGAAACAATTGGGGGTGCAGTTGGCGATCGCGATCCAGCAATCGACGCTGTTTCAACAAGCACAAACCGAAATAGCCGATCGCAAACAAGCAGAAGCCGCCCTGCAATTAGCTAAAGAAGCCGCCGAATCTGCCAGCCGCGCTAAAAGCGACTTTCTCGCCAACATGAGCCACGAATTGCGGACGCCTTTGAACGGAATTTTAGGATACATTCAACTGCTGAAAACGGATAAAAATTTAACCGCCGAACAGATGGAAAGTCTCAATAGCGTTCACCAGTGCGGCAACCACCTGCTGACGCTAATTAATGACGTTTTAGACCTGGCGAAAATCGAAGCTAGTAAAATGGAACTGTCACCGGCCAATCTGCATTTTCCCAGCTTTGTTAAAAGTATTGTGGATTTGTTCCAAATGCGATCGCATCAAAAAGGAATTGCCTTTAATTACGAGCAGGTGTCAGCGCTACCGGATTGGGTTTGGGCTGACGAAAAAAGGTTGCGTCAAGTTTTGATCAATTTGCTCAGCAATGCGGTTAAATTTACCCAGAACGGGGGCGTCACATTCAAAGTCGGTTACGGTGCAGAAAATTATCCTCAAAAAAGCTGCGAAAATTCGAGTTTAACAGGGGAAGTTGCCGCTCAAACAATCAATTTGACCGCGAATTTAGACGCAGCGCAGGGAACAAAAACAGCGCGCGCCCCAACCGCTAAAATTCGCTTTCAAATCGAAGATACTGGCATAGGCATTTCTCAGAATAAATTAGAAGAAATATTTTTGCCTTTTCATCAAGTGGGCGATCGTAACAACTTCGTTGAAGGTACCGGGCTGGGACTTTCCATCAGCCAAAAATTAGTCAAAATGATGGGCAGTCAAATTCGCGTCCAAAGTACCTCCAACCAAGGCAGCATATTTTGGTTGGATTTAGACTTGCCCGCAGTCGCCCAGTCTGAGGAAATCCCCTCCGCGCCAGAAAAACGCCGGCTTGTCGGTTTTAGCGGCTGCGGGCGCAAAGTGCTGATCGTGGACGATCACGAAGTAAATCGCGCCATCCTGCACAGGATGCTTTCTCGTTTGGGCTTTGAAATTGTACAAGCCACAGACGGTGAAGACTGCTTGCACAAAGCACGGGAATTTCTGCCGGATCTAATTTTAATGGACTTGCTGATGCCGGTAATGGACGGTTGGGAAGCTACCAGGCGGCTGCGACAGTTGCCGGAATTAAAAGATGCGGTTATCCTTGCTTTGTCCGCTAGCGTTTACGAAACTACCAGACAAGAGAGCATACTTGCAGGTTGCGATAATTTTCTCACCAAGCCGATTCAAACTAACGAGCTTTTAGAATTATTGCGCCTGCATTTGAGACTAGAATGGGTTTACGAAGAAGGATCGGAAACCAAAAAGCGGAAAGCTCTAACTCCCAAAGTATCATCTGAGGTTGCTGCTGCTGAATCAACAATGGTATCTCCTGGCTCAGAGTCAGTCTTGACCTTGTTGAGATTGGCTGCAATGGGCGATATTGAAGCTATTCTGGAGGAAACTGCTAAACTCGAACATTCTGACCTGACATTAGGGCCTTTCGTCCATCACCTGCGCCAACTTGCTAAAGGCTTTCAGCTCAAGCAAATTCGAGATTTTTTGAAGCTGCATTTGTCTTAAAATGTGACGGTAGCATCCAGGATACAAGCCCCCGGATTCATCCGTGGGGTCGCTTGCTTCAATCTA
>JAUBOG010000228.1:0-10120 GCA_036700105.1 Microcoleus occultus BM001215583 | reverse complement strand
ATCCACCCCAACCCTCCCCGAACTCGCGGGGAGGGGGCAAGGTTATTCTTGTTTCCACCCTTAATAACGGGGGACTAAGGGGGGTGAATTTGACTTTTGCAAGAGGTCTAATAATGACCGATTATTCAGATAAACGTACCCTACTGGAATTATGTACGTTAATATTGTTTGTTGGGTGAGGGCGGGTTTTTGAAATTGTTTGTTTTGGGGCCATTATTGTTGGTGAACCCGCCCCTACGGGAATTATGTATATAGCCCGCCAATAATATTCAAAAAGCGCTTTACCTGTTTTTCCCACGTCCAATTTAGCATAAAATTCGCCGCAGCTAAACCGCGATTTTTTGCCTGTTCCCGATTAGTATAAACCTGTTCTAAAGCAGCAACTACTTCATCTACTTCCGACTCTCCCCAACCTTCTACACCGGGAAAATGAGCGGTCGGTTTAACTCGGTCCTGATTTAATAAAGAATAGCAAATGTTGCTGTAAATTAAGTCTAAATGCCCGGTATTTGCCGATAAAATAGTCGGAATTCCGCAGGCCATACTTTCCATTGCGACTAAATTAGTGCCGCCTTCGCAGCGGTTGCTGAAAACGGCGCAATCGGCTTCTCGCAAAATTTGTCCGGCGAGATGATTGGGAATTAAGCCGATGTCGATAAAAGAGTCAACAGCTAAACCGTTAGCAACTAACCATTGGGCAATTCCTAAACTGCCGTCGCGGTTGATATTGGGAAGTCCGGTAACGTTTCCTGTTTGTTCGATTCCCAGCATATATTGAGGCCAAAAGTTGTGCCAAGCTGTTAGCAATAACGCGTCGGGATGTTTTTTGTGGAAGCGTTTGAAAGCGGCAATTACTATATCTTGACCTTTGCGGTATTCGAGTTTGCCGCCGGAGAAGATGACGAATCGATCGCCAAATAGATTAGATTTGGGTGCAGGATGAAAAATTGCGGGGTCAATTCCTTGATTTACCATCGCCACATTCGTCAAGCCGCAGCTTCGCAAAACATCCGCATTCCAGTTAGAACCGGCGACGATTGCGCTATATTTTTTGGCTTTTGCTAGTGCTGCTGCTGCGATTCGCGTGTCTTCAAAAAATACGACTCCTATTTGACAAGCGCTGGTAATCTGATTCTCGATTCCCGAGGAGGCTAAATTATTACCCAAAGCGTAAAGTACGGGAAAGTTGCAAGTAATCTGTTTGTCAGAATTTGCAGTTACTAATTCCTGAAAAATTTTCTGCTTTTCTACTGCGGGTAATAACAGCGATTTGTGCAGCGGATTGATATTTTCTGAAATCGATGGCGGTGCTAAAAGTGCAACTTCCCAGCCGGGATTTCGCAGCAGTTGAAGTGTTAAATTCATGCCGTAAATTCCCCAGCCGCTGGTGATGCTGAGCGGCCAACTAATGCCGATTCCTGTTAGTTGCGGCGGTTTTTGTGAAGGTTTAATTTGAGGCTGAGCGTGGAAATGAGTAGAGATTAAGTGTTCTAAGGCTGTTTTTATGCGATCGCACGCACCATCCCAATCACCCGCTTCTTGCTGGCGAAACAACCGCGCAGCGGGATACCAAGGGCTGTCTTCGCGATCGAGCATCCACCGCCAATCGGGGACAAAAGCCAGCAAAATCCAAACCGGTTTGCCTAAAGCACCGGCTAAATGAGCAACAGAAGTATCTACGCAAATCACTAAATCTAATTGCGAAATAATCGCTGCGGTGTCGGCAAAATCGACGCAGTATTCGCTCAAATCTTGAATTTGATGTTGATTTAATAAAGTTATATCGCCCGCTGACAAATCTTTTTGAAGGCTGTAAAAACTCGCTCCCTGAACATCTAAAAATTGCACAAAATCGCTCAATTTACACGATCGCTGATGATTCTTGCGGTGCAGCGGGCCGCCCGCCCACACAATACCTACTTTTAGTTTATTGTTCGGTTTTAGGGAAAATTTAAAGTTTTGTGGTGGAACTAAATAAGGAATATTCGCCGGTATATTTTCGAGAGTTGTTCCCAGAATATACGGTAAACTCATCAGCGGCGCTTGCACTTGAAATTCTACCAAATCTCTCGGCTGCACTACTACGCGATCGACTCCGGCAATTCCTTCAAATAAGCGCTTTAACAACTGATTGCAAGCTACAATAACTTTGCCGCCTTTTTGCTGGACTAAAGGCGCGTAGCGGATAAACTGTATCGTATCGCCTAAACCTTGTTCTGGGTGCAGCAAAATCGTTTTTCCCTGCAAATCTGAACCGTCCCAAAGCGGTTGATCGAAATATCTGGGTTCCAATTCTTGAGTTTGCCAGCGCGATTCGTACTCGGCAAAACCGCGCTCGAAATTGCCAGTCAACAGCAAAGCTAACGCTAGTCTCAAGCGCGAATTTGGCGATTCGGGAGATAGTTGAATTGCTTTAGTATAGTAGCCGATCGCCTCTGCAACTTTTCCTTGTTCTTCCAGGGCGGAACCCAAATATAAGTTTGTTTGGCTCAAGTTGGGATTTGTTTCTAGCGCTTGCTTGTAGTGCGATATTGCCTCGGTTATTTGCCCGTTTTCCTGTTTCAAATAACCTAAGTAACTGTGGGCTTCTGCGTGGCCGGGCGAGGCGGCGATTACTTGTTTGTATCGAGCGGCTGCTGCTGCTTTTTTACCTTGTTTTTGCAAGGCATTTGCTAGGTGAATTTCTAGCTGTAGGGGCGACAAGGAAAATTGATGTAGGGGCGGTGCCCCCGTGCCCGCCCTCTCTTGCAAAGCGGTTTTTACCCTCTCTTGCAAAGCGGTTTTTACCCGATCGCAAACTCCCTCCCAATCACCCGCTGTTTGCTGTCGAAACAGGCGCGCCGTCGGATACCAAGGAGAATCTTCGCGCTCCAACATCCACCGCCAATCCGGCATAAAAGACAGCAAAATCCATACGGGTTTTCCCAAAGCACCGGCTAAGTGGGCGACAGCAGTATCAACGCAAATTACTAAATCCAGTTGCGATATCACCGCCGCAGTATCGGCAAAATCGTTCAAATTGTCGCTCAAATTTATGACGAAAATTTGAGTTAACAAAGTCCGTTCAGCGGCCGAAACTTCTTTTTGAAGACTGTAAAAACTTGCGCCCGGAATATCTAAGAATTTCAGAAAATACCTCAAATCGCTCGATCGCGCAAAATCCTTCAAATGTTCCGAACTTCCCGCCCACACAATCCCAACTTTGAAATTAGCATCGCAATCTAGCGAAAACTGCCAATTCGGCGGCGCAGCTAAATAAGGAACATTTGCAGGTATATTGTCTAAATTTGTTCCCAGAATGTGCGGCAAACTCATCAGCGGTGCTTGCACTTGGAAATCCGGCAATTCCTCCCTCCGCACCGCGACTTGTTCGATGCCGGGAATTTGCTGAAATAAACGCTTCAGTTCTTGATAGCAAGAAATCACTACTTTACCGCCTTTTTGCTGCACGATTGTCGCGTAGCGCGCGAATTGAATTGCATCGCCCAAACCTTGTTCGGAGCGCAGCAAAATAGTTTGCCCGTTCAAATCGGAACCGTCCCAAACCGGGCGATCGAAATTCAACCGCTGCAATTGTTTAGCCTGATCTGTTCGCCAGCGCCACTCGTATTCTGCTAAACCGCGCGGCAAATCTCCTGTCAACAGCAAAAGCAAGCTTAAATTGAAGTGAGCTTTTGCACAATTTTCATCGATTTCTAGAGCTTTATTGTAGCAGGAAATCGCCCGATTAACGTCTCCCAACTGTTCAACTGCACTGCCTAAATTATTGAGAGCTTCTACATAATTTGGCTGCAAAAATATTGCTCGTTCCAAGCTAGAAATTGCCTGTTCTATTTCGCCTATTCCCAAGCATAAACTCCCCAGGTAATAGTGTCCGGCAGGATTGTTCGGTGCTGCTTCAATTGCACGCTGGTAAAGCCTTTTTGCCTCGGCTAGCTGACATTTTGCCTGCATCGCCGCGCCCAAATTTACTAGGGCTGGTACGTAATTGGAATTGACGGAAAGTGCTTGCTGAAAACAGGCGATCGCACTCGACAACTCGCCCTGGTGCTGGAATGCCGCGCCCAGATTGCTGAGAGCTTTGACGTAAAGCGGATTCAGGGCGATCGCCTTTTGAAAACAAGATAAAGCCTCGGCTGCATTGCCCCGGTCTTGCAGCAAAATACCCAAGTTATTTTGCGCTTGAGCGCAGTTGGGGTCGATTTCGATCGCGCGCTGGTAATAGACAGCAGCGCCGGCTAAATCGCCTGTTTGGTGCAGCGTCACTGCCAAATTAGTAGCGGCTTCGAGGGAATTCGGCTGCCCAATTAAAGCATCTTTAAAACAAGCGATCGCCTCAGCAAACTTTCCTTCGGATTTTAGGAGATTTCCGCGATCGAACTGTTTGCGAGCTAATTCAATATTCGGCTGACTTTCTATTGGATTTGGTGCTGCTTGATGTTCGCAAATTCTGTCCCGCAGCGCCAAAAACACCCGATCTAAAACTGCTTCCCAGTCCCCCGCTGCTGACTGGCGAAACAGTCGCGCCGTCGGATACCAAGGACTATCTTCCCGATCCAACATCCAGCGCCAATCCGGCACAAAACACAGCAAAATCCACACCGGTTTACCCAAAGCACCGGCCAAGTGCGCGACCGAAGTATCTACAGAAATCACTAAATCCAGAGCCGATATTGCCGCCGCAGTATCGGCCATGTCGTGCAAATTAGAGCTTAAATCTATTATCGGCATTTGCTCTAATAAAGCGCGATCGCCTGCTGTAGATTCCTTTTGCAAGCTGTAAAAATCTACTTGCGGCATATCTAAGAGTTTGAAAAGCAAAGTGAGCGGGAACGATCGCACTTTATTTTGCGAATGTTTGGAATTTCCCGACCACACAATCCCTACTTTCAAATTAGCAGTTTGGCTTAAATTAAACTCCAAACCGGGCGGCGGCGCTAAATAAGGAACATTCGCCGGGATACTTTCTAAAGTTGTTCCCAGCAGGTGCGGCAAACTCATTAGCTGCGCGCGAACTTGGAAATCCGGCGCATCTTCGGGATTAATTATTAGCTCATCTATTCCCGAAACTCGTGCAAACAAGCGCTGCAAGTGCGGCCAACACCAAACAATTACCCGACCGCCTTTTTGCTTGACTGAATCTGCGTAGCGGATCGACTGAATCGCATCGCCTAAACCCTGTTCCGGGCAAAGCAAAATTGTTTTTCCCTGCAAATCTTTGCCGTCCCAAAGCGGCTGCTGAAAATTGTGTTGCGGGCACTGTTTTTGTTGAATTAGCAGCCGCCATTCGTACTCGGAAAAACCGCGCGCTAAATCACCGGCCAGCAGCAAAGCTAAACCTAAATTCAGGTGAGCTTCGGGGTTGGCGACATTGAATTTAACTGCTTCGCTGTAGCAGGTGACAGCATCCGAAAATTGTCCGCCCGAGTGCAAAGCAATTCCCAAACTGTTGAGGGGATTGAGATAACCGGGTTTGAGTTCGATCGCGCGGCGGTAACAGTCGATCGCCCCTGCGATTTTTCCCGCTTCCTCAAAAGCTTTGCCGAGATTGTTCAAAGCCTCTGGGAAGTAGGGTTTCAGGTTCAAAGCTTCCTGGTAGCAGGCGATCGCATCTGCAATTAGGCCCTGTTTGTGCAGGACAACTGCCAGATTGCAGCGAGCGGCAGCACTGGCTGGCAATTCCCGAACCGCTTGCTGGCAAACAACTAGAGCCTCATCTAACCGATCGCAGCCTTCCAGCCAACTCCCCAAAGCGAGATCGGTTTGGAGCAAATTCGGCTGCAGCGCCAGAGCGCGCTCGTAATAGGCGATCGCATCTGCAATTAGGCCCTGCCGGATCGAGCAGTGTGCTAGGTTGTGCAAGGCATCGAAAGAATTTGGATCGAGTTCGATCGCCCGTTTGTAATTGGCGATCGCGCGATCGTAATTCGCGCCCGCTCCCGGTTCCTCCCCTTGTTCCTCCAAAGCAATGCCTAAATTCAAATAAGCCGCCGCGCAGTTGGGATTAACTTGAATCGCTTGCTCGTAGCACCTTACAGCCTCCGCCGCATTTCCTTGTTCTTCCCGCAGCAGCCCCAAATTAACCAGCGCTTCCGCACAATTCGGGTTCAAAGCAAGCGCCCGCTCGTATTGCGCGATCGCCTCTGCTGTCTCTCCTGCTTCCGCGAGGGCGCTCCCCAAATTGCTCGCAGTTTCCGCCAAATTCGGGTCGATTTCTAGGGCTTTTCGGTAGTGCGCCACCGCCTCTACCAGCAAGCCTGAGTGCTGTTTGACAACGCCTAAATTGCTGTGCGCGGCCGCGTAATTAAGGTCGATCGCGATCGCCCGCTCGTAACACTCGATCGCACCCGCCAACTGGTTTTGCTGCTGCAAATCTCGCGCCAGCCGAAACTCTGCATCCGCCCTCTCCGAAGGCACAAATGCCTTACCCAGCCCTCCCAGAGCTTGCGCCACCCGATCGAAAACATCCTCCCAATCGCCCCGCTGGCGCTGGCGGAACAGCCGCGCCGTCGGATACCAAGGACTGTCTTCGCGATCGAGCAGCCACCGCCAATCCGGGGAAAACGCCAGCAAAATCCACACCGGTTTGCCCAAAGCGCCCGCCAAATGGGCGACAGCGGTATCGACAGCAATCACTAAATCCAGTTTGGCGATCGCCGCTGCAGTATCGGCAAAATCGCCGAAATGCGGGCTCAAATCGACGATCGGCGTTGCATTCAACAGCGCGCGATCGGCATCGGAAACCTCTTTCTGCAAGCTGTAAAAACTCACCCCCGAAACGTCCAAAAGCGGCAGAAACTGACTCAAACTGCAAGAACGCTGCATATTCTTGCGGTGTTTGGGATTCCCCGCCCAGACAATCCCGACCTTCAAATTGCTATCGGGCAAAAGCGCAAATTCAGCACCAGCAGGCGGTGACAAATAAGCAGTATTTCCCGGTATTGTTTCCAGCTTTGTACCGAGAACATAGGGCAAACTCAACATCGGCACTTGCACGTCAAATTCCGGGATCGGATCGCCTCTAACTATTAGCAAATCAATGCCTTCAACCGCCGCAAACAAACGGTGCAACTGCGGGTAACAGCCGACAATTACCCTACCGCCTTTATGCTTGACAATCGCAGCGTAGCGGATAAACTGAAGCGAATCGCCCAAACCTTGTTCGGCGTGCAGCAAAATAGTCTTTCCCTGCAAATCAGAACCATCCCACAGCGGGCGGTATTCTCTCGCCGAAACTGCATTTGCCGCCCCCGTCAAAAAGCAGGAATGCCCGGTTGTAAATTCTTTAATTTGCCAGCGCCATTCGTATTCAGCGAGACCGTTTTCAAAATCTCCCGCCAACAGCAAAGCCAAGGACAAATTGAGGTGAGCGCTAGCGTGATTCGGACTTAAATGAATCGCCCGTCTGTAGCAGGAAATTGCATCTTCTACCGCGCCTTTTTCCAAAAACGTCCTGCCTAAATTGTTGATAGCTTCCACAAAATCCGGCAGCAATTCCAGAGCTTTGTGGTAATACTCCAGCGCTTCTTCTAAATTGCCCTGATGTTGCAAAACTGTTCCCAGATTGTTGTAAGCTTCCCAGCTATGCGGCTGAATTTCCAGCGCCCGCCGGTACAGCTCGATCGCCTGTAAAAGTTCGCCCTTTTCTTGCAGCGCCACCGCTAAATTTATCAGTGCGGGAACGAAATCCGGTTCGGCGACAAGAGCTTGTTCGTAATGCGCGATCGCCTCTTCGACTTGACCTTGTTCCTCAAAAATCTTCGCCAAGTTGTAAGCTGTTTGAGGGATATTTGGATCGAGGGCTAAAGCTTCTTGATAGTGCGGGATAGCTGCATCTAACTCGCCATTTTCTTGCTTGAGGAAACCAAAATTAATCCGCGCTTGGACGCAATTCGGATCGAAAGAGATGATTTGTTCGTAAAGGGCGATCGCCTCTTGCTTATCGCCTGTTTCCATTAAATGTTCTGCTTGCCGCAGTAAATCCTCTATCTCGCCGCTAGTTTCCCCCTGCAATTTATTGACTGCGGAGCTATTTGTTAGCGCTTCGCCATGTGCGATTGCCAATATCGGTTTACTTTCTTCAACCGCGCTTTCGCCTGTCATTTCCAGCGCCGCAGAATCGAAACCAACCGGATTTTCAGCACTGATTTCGGCTGCAAACTCAAGCGGATATTTTGCAGCATTGGCGATCGCAAATAAACTCAAAGCCGCCTGCACTTCCTCAAACAATTCTTGCCAATTTTCCGGCTGACTTTGGCGAAAAAGCCTTGCAGTTGGATACCAAGGATTGTCGGTGCGATCGAGCAGCCAGCGCCAGTCAGGAGCAAAAGAAAGCAGCACCCAAACCGGTTTTCCCAGCGCACCCGCCAAATGCGCCGCAGAAGTATCGACGCTGATGACTAAATCGAGTTGAGATATCGCCGAAGCCGTATCAGCAAAGTCGTTCAGATGCGGGCTCAAATCCGGCACCAAGTGCTGGTTGAGCAAAGTGCGATCGCCCTCAGACAAGTTTTTTTGCAAACTGTAAAAAGCGATTCCCGGCACATCCAAAAGTTGAATAAAATCGCTTAAACTGCAAGAACGCTGATTGTCTTTTCGCCGTTTTGGACTACCCGCCCAAACAATCCCCACCTTCAACTTTGCATCAGAAGAAAGCGCAAACTTGCACTCATCGGGCGGAGCAAAATAAGGCACATTTGCCGGTATTGTTTCCAGAGTTGTCCCCAAAATTCCCGGCAAACTCATCAGCGGTGCGTGAGTGTCAAATTTCGGCAAACCTTCAAAACCGACTGCTAAATATTCAATCCCCGCAACAGTCGCAAACAACCGCATCAGTTCCTGATAGCAAACCACCATAACTTTAGCGCCTCGGCTGCACAGGAGCGGCGCGTAGCGAATAAACTGAATCGAATCGCCGAAGCCTTGCTCGACGTGAAGCAAAATAGTTTTTCCCTGCAAATCCGAACCATCCCAAACCGGTTCTGTAAATTGCCTCGGCGATAGTTGCGGAGTGCGCCACCGCCATTCGTATTCAGCAAAACCGCGCTGAAAATCTCCGAACAATAGCAAACTCAAGGCTAATTCCAGGTGTGCGGTGGCGTTGTCTGGCTGCAATTCCAAGGCTCGACGGTGACAATCAAAAGCCTCTTGAAATTCTCCTAAATCGACTAAAGCGTGGGCGAGGTTGTTAATCGCATCCACGAAGTCTGGCTTTAAGTTTAATGCTTGTCGGTAATGAGATATTGCTGCTTTTGTATTGCCTTGTTCGTGGTAAAATGCTCCGACATTGTTCTGAGCTTCGGGATTGTTTGGCTCTATTTCGATCGCTTGCTGGTAGCATTTGAAAGCTTCGGTTAATTTACCTTGTTCCTGCAAAACTGTTCCCAATCCGATCAGTGAATGGGTCAATCTTGGATTTATTTGTAATGCTTGCTGGTAACAGGCTGCTGCATCGTCTAATTGATTTTTTTGTTTAAATAAATGTGCTAAATTGTGCGCTGTTTCGACAAGATTTTGGCCGAGCGCGAGCGCTGTTTGATAATATAAAATTGCCGAATCTATTTCGCCGAATTGCTGGTTGAGCCAGCCCAAATTATTGTATGCTAGTGCGGAATTTGGCTGGATTTTGATGACTTGTTCGTAGCTGGCGATCGCCCTTTGATACTCGCCTGCATCCAGCAAAACCTGAGCCTTATTTAAATGTGCTTCTACAAAATCGGGATTTTGGGCGATCGCCCGATCGTAAAATTCGATCGCCTGCGCCACTTTTCCCTGCTGTCTAACCGCTATTCCCAACAAACACAGCACGTTTGCCGATTCCGGCTGCACTTCTACGATCTGCCGATACAAATTCTCAGCTTCTAACAAACGTCCCGCTTGGTGATGTTCCCAAGCTATTTTCAAAGCATCTTCTGCACTCACTTTCCTGGCATTTTTTCGAGATTTTTTTTGAGAAGCCATAGTTAGTTGTCTTTGTTGTTTGGGAGTTCGCTAACTTGTAATTTCCAACTTATTCAAATTTGTTAACTCTTCCTTCCTTCCTTCCTTCTTCCGACTTCTATTTCTCTGACATCCGTTACATCCGTTACATCCGTTACAAAATCCGCTGCCGAACTTCCTT
>JAUBOG010000227.1:0-10126 GCA_036700105.1 Microcoleus occultus BM001215583 | reverse complement strand
CCCCCCCTTTTTAAGGGGGGTTAGGGGGGATCTCCGAGGAAACCAAACACAATTAAATTCATCCGTGTATCCGTGTATCCGTGTCCGCATCAGTGTCGTGCCGAACTTCCCTAATCGCTAAACAGCTTTTCGCTGACTTGGGCGGTGACAAAAGGCAGCTTTAAGGCAGGTTGCAAAACCGGCGGCGAAGCAGTCCGCTGCATCAAGCCGAGTTCGTAAAAGCCACCGCACAGCAGCAAACGATCGCCAGAAAGCAAATCGGTAGTTCCGTCCGGCCAGCGAGTAAACTTCCCTTCCCGGCGGATCGCCCGCACCTGCACCCCGTACTGAGTCAGCAACTCAATCTGGGAGAGTTTTTGGCCCGCCCACGGACTATTTTCTGGCAACCTCAGCCACTGACAAGAACTGTCGCCCTGCGGGACGGCAATTTCGCCCTTCGCCAGCAACTCAAAACTCGCGAGTTCTTCCGGTTCTCCGACTACCAACACCCGATCGCCCGACTCCAAAGCTGCCTTACCGTTGGGATAGTCTATTTCCCGGCCATCTTCGCGGACGATCGCCATCACGCTAACCCCTGTCAACTGTCGCAAGTTAGTTTCTTCCAGAGTCATGCCGGCGATCGGAGCACCCTCCGGCAAACTGTACCACTCGCTGTTCATATCTTGAACCGCCACTTTCAAATCCCGCGAAACCGCCAAAGGTTCGCGCGCCGGCCGCAATTCCAGATAGCGGCTGCTGCGAATTTGCTGCACTTCCCGCCCGATCGCCGTTGCCGAGACTCCCATCCCCGCCAGCAAGTGTGCAGACAGTTCCAAACTCGCCTCAAACTCCGGCTGCACGACTTCCCACGCCCCCAGTTGGTAAAGCAATTCAATGTCTTTATCTTTGTTAGCCCGCACCACAATATCCAAATCCGGGACTAATTCCAAAGCCCGCTTCAGACACAACCGAGTGCTCATCGGATCGGGAAGCGTCACCGCCATTGATGCGGCCCGGCCCACCCCCGCAGCTTCCAAGACGTGCAAACTGGCAGCATTACCGTAAATATAAGGAATTCCGAGGACTCTGCACTCTTGAATTCTGCTTTCCGACTCGTCGATCACCACAACTGAACAGTTGCGGCTTTGCAGCATTTTGACTAAATTTCTGCCGACTCGCCCGTAGCCGCAAACCACAATATGATTTTGTTCCGGCAAAGTTTCAGCTATTTCGACAGGTTGAGATGTTTGGTCAAAATAGTGTTGCAAAGGGCCGAAATTTTCCGCCCACTTCAATAACTGCGGCACGCTTCTCAATACAAACGGCGTCAGTACCAGAGTGACTGCTGTCGTTCCTAAAATTAACAGGTAAACGTCTCGCGAAACCAGCCCCAATGCTTGGCCGGAACTAGCTAGCACAAACGAAAATTCTCCGATTTGAGCCAAACCCAAACCTGCGATCAAGGCTGTTTTTAGAGGATAGCCAAACAGTCGGACGATCGGCATGACGATCGAGAATTTACCCACAAACACTAAAAATACCAGACCCAGAATGAGTTCTAGATGGTTCCAGAGAAACACCGGATCGATTAACATTCCGATCGTCACAAAAAATAGGGATGCAAAAATATCTCGCAAAGGTTCGACGTAAGTTAGAGTTTGGTCGGCATATTCCACCTCTGAAATCATCAAACCGGCCACAAAGGCACCCATCTCGATCGAAAAACCCAAATATTCTGTCAGCAGAGCAATGCTCAAAGCCAAAACCACAACTCCCAGCAAAAACAGTTCCCGGCTTTCTGTTCTCGCCAGGTAGCGCAGCAACTGCGGTACGATCCAAATTCCCGCAACTACAGCACCCGCAGCAAATAAACTAATCCGCAGCAGCGCCCACGCTACCGTGATGCCGATCGCCTCTGCAGGCTGGTTGAGGGCCGGCAAAACCGCCAGCATCAGCCCCAAGGCCAAATCTTGAACTACCAATATTCCCAGCATGACTTGACCGTGGGAAGTACCGCTTTCGGAACGTTCCATCAAGCACTTGAGTACAACGGCTGTCGAGGAAAGCGACAGGATCGCTCCTAAAAACACGCCTTGGGCGGGCGATTCTACCCAGCCTACAGCCAAGGAAATTGCCGTGGTAAAGGCGATCGTCAGCACAATTTGCAAGCCACCGCCGCCCAAACTAATCGCTTTAACTTTTTGGAGTTCGGCGAAAGAAAACTCAACTCCCAGCGCAAATAACAGAAAAGCAACGCCGAATTCAGCCAGGGTGTCCACCTGAATTAATTCTTTAATCAGTCCCAACCCCGCCGGCCCGACTACCATCCCTCCCAGCAGGTAGCCGAGAATTACCGGCTGTCGCAAAAGCGAGGCAAATAGTCCTCCTGCTGCGGCAGCAGCGAGAACTAGAACTAAGTCAACGATCAGTCGGAAGTCTTCTTGCACAACTTTATGAAAAAAGTATAAAGTTATATTATAGTCTCTAATGTGTTGACTGTGTTTGAGGCGTTGACTATAGTTGAAGAGCAACTGCAACAGCCGGCAAGGATCGAGGTATTTTCTGATGGCAAAAAGTTCAACTGGCCACAAAAGGCTGAATCTATTACAGGTTTATCGAGGGATTGCGGCTGTATTGGTAGTGCTGTTTCACCTGAACGATATGAGCAGAGAAAGGTTAAATCAAGTCACTTTTTTTAACTTTTTTCAGGCTGGGTGGAGCGGCGTCGATTATTTTTTTGTGCTGAGCGGTTTTATTATGGTGTACGTTCACCGATCGGCGATCGGCAAACCAGACCAGTTAAAATCATTTTTAGTCAAACGCACCATCAGAATTTACCCAATTTATTGGATAATTACGATCGTAGTTTTAGCATTCTTTCTGGTAGTTCCCGGTTTTGCCAATAATAAAGACTTAAGCATTCAGCATATATTGATATCTCTGCTGCTGCTACCTCAGAATGACAAACCCATCCTAGATGTCGGCTGGACTTTGACTTATGAACTGTTTTTTTACCTGCTATTTTGTCTGGCAATCTGGTTCAAACCAAAGTATTCCGTGCCGATACTTTCGAGTTGGCTGTTTGTGACAATGCTGCATTATTTAAAAGTAGTAAACTTTGGCGGCGAAGCTTTTTTGCTAAATATAGTATTCGGCAATATGAATCTAGAATTTGTCCTCGGCTGCTTGGCGGGGTATGCCGTGATTAAATTTGGCACTGCAATTAGCAAAAACCGATGGATTTTGTTTGGTGCCGCAAATTTAGGATATGCAGGTTTATTAATATTTTATGCTGCAAATAGTCTCGAAATAGAGCGCATGAGCAGTTTTGGAGTTTTGGCCGCGTTGTTAATCGTAAGTTCGGCATCGATCGACCTTAACGACTCTCCCAAAGTTCCCAAAATTTTAACATACTTGGGAGATGCGTCTTACTCGATATTTTTAATCCACAGCCCGATCGTATCAGCAATTACAAAAGTGCTGCAAAAGGCGAATCTAGGAAAATATTACGATGGATTTTTTGCTCCCTCGTTGGTAGCATTGATGGCAGTAGTTGCAGGCTGCTTGTTCTACTCTCTAATCGAAAAACCGCTGACAGTTTATCTGCGGAAAAATGTAGTTGAAAAAATGAATTTTTCCAAAGCGCCAGCCAGCTAATTATAGGGTAATTTCGGAGTTTGTAGGGTGCGTCGCTATCTAGAATCTCCGCAAACAAACGAGAAATCTAAAAGCGACGCACCGCAGAGCCTAATTAGTTCGATCGCACCCTATTGTGGATGGTGCGTCGCTGTGAGATTTTCGATCGAATTTGTAGATTGTTCATAGCGACGCACCCTACAAATTAGTTGGTGTAGGGTGCGTCGCTATGTTTAATCTCCGTAAAAAATCGAGAAATCTATCAGCGACGCACCGCAGCGCCGAATCAGTTCGATCGCAAGCAACATATTTTGGATGGTGCGTCGCTGTGAAATAGTCGATCGAATTTACAGATTGTAGAAGGCGACGCACCCTACAAATAATCGAGAAAAGAACAAAAAGGCCTAAAGAGAAAAGAAGAACCTTTGCTGGAAAAACTAAGAGGGGGAATAATGCGATGACATTGCTACGCGAACACCCTCTATCAAAGAAGAGCCAATGCCTTCTTGATACGGGCTGTGACACAGGCGCATGATGCGGTACCACTGGGGTGTATGACTGATAGACTCAAGCAACATCCTTGTTGAGAGTGAGAAAATACCGCCTGTCGATTCGGGGCCTTCATCATCAGTCAAGCCCATATTGCCACACCACTCCGCAACCTTGCCGTGCATATCGTAAAGTCCAAAAGCATTGGGCCCAAAACTCCCCACATCCTTTATTTGGCGATGAAAACCCTGCGGTGCATCAAAGCCGGGATGATTGCCGTCACGGTTAACTTGTTGGATAATTTCCATAAAATAATCACCCTCAAATGGGGCTGCTGTTGCACCGGCACGACAAGCGTATTCCCATTCTGCTTTACTCAGAAGACGATATTTTTTACTGGTTTTTCGCGATAGTTTTTTACAGAACAGGATGGCGTCCAAGAACTTTACATTTTCAACAGGACGTTGTTCGCCTGTGAAACTCGATTGGTTGGTTCCATTTCCCATAACTGCTTCCCACTGTGCTTGGGTGATGGGGTATTTGCTTGCATAAAAAGCGGGTATTTTGACTTGAGGTTTCTCACCTTCCCCATAATCTCTATATCTATCAACTTCTGTTACTGGCGAATCTACCCTCAATGTGCCGCCGGGAATGTAAACCATTTCCAACACAATTCCATTTCCTAGGTCTTCAGGGAAGTAGAAAGCAAACGACTTGCTGCGGCTGCTTTCTCGTCCATTAGAATTAACACTGATAACATCAAAATCAAAAAAATAGTTTTGTAAATGTTGTTTTATCTTCTCATCATCCCTATCTTTCAGCAATGAATAGGCAGTAAATTTTACGTGTACTGACTCATCCTGCAATGCTCCCTGTATTAAATCTAACCCTGCTTCTCCATATTTGAGCGCTTCGGAGAGTGCGATGATTCTCTCTTCGACAGCAGGCGATGCCAATCGGCTTTTAACGCCTGCAATTCCTCCCAGTACCGCCGCACCGACAGGAATTGAATTTTGCCCCCCTTTGACGGCATCGTATTCTCCGGGTTGATTTTGGTAATTTGGCATGGCATTTTGATCTCTCTATGATTAACCACTGTGGCATTTACTTAATAAATATGCCAATACTCAAAACTTACCCAGTTACGCTGCTTTCCAAGCCAAATCGCGCGTTGCGTTTTGCGCTTTTACAGGCTACATTTACGGACTTGGCGCAAGTCCTAACATTGCGTTACCCTTTGCGGTGAGAGCGTGCTAGAGTTAGCTGCTTTGTGTAACATTAGCTAGATAAGAATTTAGGATATCGGTGATGACGAATGTAAATCAAGGCAACTGCGGACAAAGTGCAAAAATAATTGTGAATCCTATTTTGTGGTGGGGAGGGTTGAAGGCAAAGCAGCTAGCGGTGAGTTTGAGTGGGGGAATTGTTGCGGGCCTTCTGAGTGCGGTATCTGCCGCGCAAGCTTTACAGGTGCAGGTGACGCCGGCAAATCCCGAACTGGGAGATACGCTGTCAGTCATCATTCAGGTAAACAGCAGCAGCCCTACTCCCACGGTTTCCGTACAGCAAAAAAACTACCCGGCTTTTCCAATGGGCAACAATCGCTTTCGGGCGCTGTTACCGACAACCCCGCTGGAGAAGGCCGGTGCCCGCCAAATCCAAGTCGCTGGTGACGGACAAGTGCAGAAGTTGAGCGTGCAAGTTCGATCGCGCAATTTCCCCACCCAATCTATCTGGCTGCCGCCCGGTAAAGACAGCGAAGGTACTGACGCGGAATTCGATCGCGTAGACGCATTTAAAGCACTGGTGACGCCCCAAAAATTTTGGAACGGGCCGCTGTTGCGGCCGAACTCCGGCGAAATTACGACCATTTACGGCGTGCGGCGGTATTATAATGGGGTGTTTGCCCAAGACTACTACCACCGCGGCGTCGATTACGCGGGCGCTTACGGTTCCCCTGTAATTGCACCGGCTGCCGGTCGAGTCTCTCTAGTCGGCCGCGAATCTCAAGGGTTCAAAATCCACGGGAATGTCGTCGGTATCGACCACGGGCAAGGGGTAGCAAGTATTTTGATGCACCTGAGCCGGATAGATGTTAAAGAAGGTGATTTTGTGCAAGCCGGTCAAGTAATTGGCACTCTGGGATCGACGGGGGCTTCAACGGGCCCTCACCTGCACTGGGGACTTTATGTCAACGGGCAGGCGATCGATCCGGTACCTTGGCGGCTTGTGGGAGTTGAGTAGGAATTTTGAGGTTTTTTGACGGATAAAGCCGTCAATTATGGGGTAAGTTTGTGGCTGAGGCGTGCAGATAACTGAAATTGGTTATCGCTATTGAGTTAAGATTGGTATCAAAATTCTGCATTCCAACCTCAAAACTCCAATCTCAAGACGCTAGCAATCGCGTCTTCAAAAAAAATCTATTAATGATGCCGTTGAGCGGGGACGCATATATGAGTATTGAAAAAATTGTTGAACAAGCTTTGCAAGATGGCTATTTAACGCCGTCTATGGAGGCTGAGGTGGGGCGGATCTGCAACACGGCTTCGGAATTGTCGATCGAAGAATACATGGCTCTCGATCGCCTGATGGGAGCTTTGTTGACTGGGGAAGTTGTGGTTCTGCCGCGCAAACAGTTCATCAACGTGATGGAAGAGTTGGTGCTGAGCGATGCGATCGCTAGGGTGGCAGAAATTGAGGCGACGAGCGACCTGAGTCTGGATGTGGGAGATATTGCGGCTTATGCTTTAAACAGGCTGCCACCTCTGTACGCGACGACGGAAGAGGGCGCTCACTTTCAAAGGGCTAGGGCTAAAGAGCAACTTCACGATTTGATTTCCAAAGAAGTCAATGCAGCGATCGCCCGCAACTTGGACAGACCAGACACCCCAAACCCCACAGCTTTGGGCAAGTCTTCTGGAAACGAAGTTCTTTCACAGCTAAGCACTTGGCTGCAAGCTAACGCCACTAATTTTGAGCCGAATCCCTAGGCTCGCGCCCAACGGCCCGATCTTGATTTAAGTCGATCCCGCTCTATTTACAAAGCGGGATTTCTACTTTTTGAGCAACCGACATTCGTCTGAAGCCAGAAGCCAGAAGCCAGAATTCAAGAACAAACAATCAGAATTTAAGAATTTTATTTAGTTGTTACTTAAAACAAAAAAAATTCCTCTTCCTTCTTCCTTCTTCCTTCTTCATGACATCCGTTACATCCGTTACATCCGTTGAGCGAATCCGCTGCCGAACTTCCAGACATCCGTTACATCCGTTACTTGCATCCGCTGCCGAACTTCCTTCAAACGATTAACTGTTGCTGTCAGAAGAGTCTGCCGAGGGGCTAGCTGCAACTTTTGTATCTCGCTTTTCGCGTTTTTTGCGTTCCGCTTGGATGACATCTTGAAGCACTATTCGCGCTTGTGCCATTTTTTCCAAATTGCTGCGGTACAAATCTAAATCTTTGCTAACTTTGTCTTCAGGCAAGTGCAAAGCCGCACTGACTTTGGCGATCGCGTCGTTTCGCGTTTCTTGGTCTTTTACCATGTCGGGGTCAGCTTTTTCTAACAGCGAGAACAAACCGATCGCGAACAAGCGGCTGTACTTAAATTGAGGGTTGCTGGCGATCGCCCCTAAAGACGCTTGCAAATCTGCTGTATCTTCAAAGCTAGTCGAGCGATCGAGCCACGAAAGCAACGAGGAGCCGGAAAGTCGCTCTGCCAAGCTTTCCAATCGGAGAGCGTCAAGCTTGTAGCGATCGGGGTCGTCCTCTAGGGACTTGCACAAACCGTTAAAAATCGAAAGTTTGTCTGCTTCTGGAGCGTACCCGAGCATGAACCGATCGAAAGCTGTCACCACACCCAAAGCATAAATCGGGTCGTATTGAAAATCGGCATTCGCCGAAAGCAAGTGCATTTCTACCATCAACTCTTCCACCACTCGACGGTAAATTGAGTTGATCGGTCGAGTGTGAATCGTATAGAAACTTCGCTTAGTATCTGAAACAGTACGGTTATTGTTCACCTGAGTCTTATAGATAAATAATTTTGCCGCAGCGGGCGGCGTGAGTAAAGTCGGGGGAGTCGATGTGCGATCGGACTGACACAAATTGCCAGTTTTTTTTTTAACGGTGCTGTCTCAAAAGCGAGGCAAAATTTTACCAAGAAGATTTTACTCGCGATCGGCAGCAACCATTAATCTGTCGCAATACCGGAACCAAACCCCAGTATCTTTACAATCATAGCTCTTCTGGGATCGGTGATAAATCTAATCTTCTGAGTTTTCCAGCGAGTATTCTGGCAATACCTATCACAATAAGTTTTTACTGTCAATCCCAAATCCTCAAAATTCCAACGAACATGACACTTTCTCCAGAACTAATAGCGTTAGCCCAGTACATGGCGGGCGAATTTGACAACCGGGAACAAGCGCTAGCAGACCCGGCTTGGTACGTCCACCTTCGTTTCTGGCAAAGACCGCTGCCCGTTCCTCTCTTTGGCGAACCCAGCATTGCCTTGTTTGCCGAACAAGCCAACATTCTGGAATTAGACAAACCATACCGCCCGCGCATCGTGCAACTGAGGCACGTGAAGACGGCGCCGGGACTGATAGAAGCTCAGTATTATATGTTTAAGGATATTGAAGCCGTCAAAGGAGCCGGTCGCGACCCCGACTTGCTCAAAAAGCTAACGGGGGAGCAAATCGAACTCCTTCCCGGCTGCACCCTCTCCGTTGCAGTGCAAAATTTAGGCTCAAACGGCTATCGCTTTCGGGCAGCTTTGCCGGAGGGCACTCGCTGCGGCTTTACCTACGGCGGGCAAAATTACCAAGTAGACTTGGGATTTGAAGCCGCAGGCGAGGAATTTCTCAGCTACGACAAAGGAATAAGCCCCACTACAGGCAAGGCTATCTGGGGAGCTTTAATGGGCCCTTTTCGATATGTCAAGCGTCAGGATTTTGCTTCTGAGATATTGGTTTAAACTCAGACAGAAGCAAGGGAAGAAGCAACAAGGTTGATTGACAGTAAGACTTTTTCTGACATTGGCGATCGTACCTCACTTACATTTTGCAGTAATATCAATTCCGGTTGCATTGGAATTAATATCACCCTAGATCGGGACACCGCGAGTGCCGCGAGTCCCTACAATAAATGGGGTAGGGAAACGGCACTGCCGTGTCCTCTTATTATTCAGGCGCAGCCAGAATTGAGATAAGCCCTCGAATTTTTCCAGGAGAAAAGGAAGCAGGTAAGAATTTACCTGCTTCCTTTTCTGCTGATGGGTTCGGTGCGCGCTTCGGAGTCTCAAGCTTGCATAGCTTTTACACCGCAACCGATAAAAGCAGGAGTGCTCAACTGGCGCGCGGCACCCCCTCTAGAGCTTCTTCTTCCGTCTCAAAGATTTCAAACACAGAATCCATCATGGTGACTTCAAACACCAGTTTGGCTTCTGGATGAACATTGCAAATGCGGAAACTTCCCTTAACTTTATCCGCATCGCGCATACCTGCTACCAACGAGGTCAGGCCAGAACTATCGATAAAGTTTACCTGACCAAGATTCACGACGACATGGCGGCTGAGTTTGGAAATACACTCTTGCAACTTGAGGCGGAATTGCCAAGCTGTCGTGATGTCCAACCGTCCTGTCGGTGCTAAGACGATAACTGTTGTACCGTCAGATAGCGTGTGGGTTTTTTGATCAATATGAATCACTGACCCTTCCCTCAAATTTATTACTATTTATCGCGGTGGTTACTTTCTGCTATACAAATACTAGACAAGTCTAGACATTTGCTTCTTACTTCACAGGGAGCATGGGAGCGGTTATCCCTCAGTAAGCTTTCGCGCTTTAGCCAAGCGTGATAAATTAATCGCTGCATTCAAGTCTCTGTCCATCGAATTACCACAACTTTCGCAGTTGTAGGTTCTTTCTTTCAGTGGCATATCTTGGATTTGCCCACAGCTTGACTATTGTTTTGCAAGGGCCCAAACCAGCGGTCAGCAATGATTATTTCACAACCAAACTTTT
>JAUBOG010000226.1:0-10146 GCA_036700105.1 Microcoleus occultus BM001215583 | reverse complement strand
CTTACTAAGGGGAGGGTTGGGGTGGGGTGCATTATATTTTTGCAAGAGTTCTAATAAAGGAGTTTCCGGTTGCATCAGAATGATATAGAGGACACTCCAAAAGCCGTGTCCCTACCCTAATTAATTGTAGGAAAACGGCTTTTGGAGTGTCCTAACTGCGGGTAATATTAATATCGCCAATTCTCAGGAATTTGATCTCGAACATTCTGCTCGGTTGGAACAGCTATAGTTTAGCCTCTATTGACTTGCAATAGATTGCCATCCAACCTCGGTACGTCTTCCAAGAAAGGGCCGCTCAACATTAACTCAGTCATCCGGTCTAATTTGCCACTGACTTTTAACTTTTTATCTTGTTGAAAACGCTCGATATCTGCTGGCAAGTTGCCCGAATTATAGCCTAATTTAGTTAAAAAATCAATCGCTTGCTTGTCACTTAACAAAATATCAGTCGAGCGAAAAATCGGCACGTATTCGTTCAGCCAAAATCGAGCTAAAGTTGCCCTGTCGAAATTAAAAATCTTCCCCCGCGCCGGATCGCCAATAATAGCTACACTGTCATTTATCGCCAGCAAAGCCACCGCGTGCGGTCGTTTGATAGCCCCAGTAGCCAGCGAAATTGACAGCACTCCGGGGCGATTGATTTGCTGCATTTGTTCCCAAGTCGGCCTCAGTTCTATTGCGTTGATGCCCAAGGCTCTTGCTGCTACAATTAACTGCGGCATCGAAGTTCCCAAACGGCTTGTACCAGCCAAACGCGCTACAGTCGATTCCGTCGCATCCATTCCCCACTTTCTCAACACTGTTGCTAAAGCCGCCGGCGCGCAACTGCTGTCAGAAGTTTGCTGAAACACGCCATTCGGCCGCAAATTATCTACCAATTCAGCATAAATCGGCGCCATGAAATAGTTTTCGGCGCCTGTAAATCCGCCCAATCCCAAGCAGCAAATTAAGATGACTGCAATTACTTGCGATCGCGCCGTCTGCCAGCTTACAGTCAAGCCAATACCGCAGACTCCCATCAGCATGACTCTGAGCAAAGTCCAAGTAACTCGCATCCCGTGAAAGCGCCACTCGATCGGCAAAGCCGGCATTTGCGGCAGATTTAGAGCCAGCAGCAGCAAGCCAATATAAAAACCCAAAAACAGCAGGGCGATCGAATTTCGACCCTTAAACAAGTCATTAGCCGTCACTCCCGATCGAACTAACACCCGTCCGAACCGCATTCCCCAGAGCAACAGCATCGAACCCAGCACCAGCGTTGCAATTATTTCCATAAGCTCAGAATTTGGTCGCTTAACTAGCGTTATAACACGCACGCGCGATCGAGAGTGGGGGAGTGGGGAGTGGGGGAGTGGAGAGTGGGAGCATTTTTATTTTTGCTTCTTCGTGGAAAACAATTCCCCAAATCAGTTGGTACAGACGGACACATCCGCTGTAAGATATATCTAAGTCACAGCTCATTCAAGCAACCAACAAACCATTAGCTAGCTTAATATATTCACGCTCCAACCAGCGGAGATTTGTATTAAACGCGCTTATCCAGTATCGATAAAAGTTCGCCAGAATCAAGAGCAAAAATTAAGGAAAAATTATGCCAGCAAAAGCCGCCAACGATGTAGACGTAGCAGAGCAATATTGGCACTACCTAGAAAAGACCAAGGTAGCAACTCTATTACAAACCAACCCCGAAAGCGGCTTAGAACCGACAGAAGCCGCCAGTCGCCAACAGCAATTCGGTCCCAACGAACTAACAGTTAAAGCAGGGAAACCGGTCTGGTTAAAATTCATCCAGCAATTCAACCAACCACTGTTAATTATCTTGCTGAGCGCAGGTTTAATCAAGGCAGTGATTGGAGAATGGCTCAACGCCAGCGTAATTTGGGGCGTAACCACCACCAACGCTACTATTAGTTTCATCCAAGAAGCGGGAGCTGAGAAAAAAATTGAAGCTCTAGCCCAAGCTGTCACCACAGAAGCTACAGTCATTCGGGGGGGCAAAAAATTAAAAATTCCCTCAAAAGAACTTGTTGTCGGCGACTTAGTAACCCTGACTTCCGGCGACAAAGTACCGGCAGACTTGCGCTTAATTAAAGTCCGCGACTTGCAAATCGACGAATCGGGACTTACAGGAGAATCCGTTGCTGTCGAAAAAGAATTAGGACAGTCTGGAGACTTGGTTCTGCCGCAAGAAACGCCCCTCGCAGAACGAGATAACATGGCCTATGCTGGCAGTTTTGTCACTTTTGGTCAAGGTAGCGGCATCGTAATTGCGATCGCCAATAAAACCGAAACCGGCAAAATCTCCCAACTATTAGACCGGCACATCGACCTCACCACACCCTTAACCCGCAAATTCAACGAATTCAGTCAAAACTGGCTGTTATTCGTGCTGGGAATGGCAACCTTGACCTTCGCCGTTAGATTGGGCAGACCAGTCCCAGCCGGGGTTTCAGCCTTTAAAGAAGCAGTCGAACCCGCAGTCGCCTTAATCGTCGGTGCAATTCCCGAAGGCTTACCCGCCGTCATCACCGTTACCCTGGCTGTAGGCGTTTCCCGGATGGCATCCCGTAACGCGATCGTCCGCAAATTGCCCGCAGTCGAAACCCTCGGCGGCGCGACAGTCGTCTGTTCCGACAAAACCGGAACTTTGACGGAAAACCAGATGACGGTGCAAGAAATCTATTCTGGCGGCGAATCCTACTCTGTCACGGGTACGGGATACAGCCCTGAAGGCGAAATTCAGCTCAACCAACTGCCAATTAGTGTCAGTCAATCTCCAACTTTGCAAGAATGTTTGCAAGCCGGATTGATTTGCAACGACTCTCACCTGGAATTTAAAGATGATAATTGGATTGTCGTCGGCGATCCGACAGAAGGAGCGTTAATTGCGGCTGGCAAAAAAGCAGAATTGAGCCAGCAAACTTTAGAAAAGTCAATGCCGCGACTGGATTCAATTCCTTTTGAATCGCAGTTTCAATACATGGCGACGCTGCACCGAACTCCCGCTGGCGGCAAAGTTTTGTACGTCAAAGGTTCGGTAGAATCTGTTCTGAGCCGCTGCGGTTCGAGTCTCGATACTGAAGGAAATCCGGTACAAGTCGATCGCGAACAAATTCACCATCAAGTCGATGAAATGGCGCACCAAGGTTTGCGCGTCTTGGCTTTAGCGAAAAAGTCCGTACCCGAAAGTCAAAATTCCGTCGATCATGCTGATTTGGAATCTGGGCTGGTTTTCTTGGGGCTGCAAGGGATGATCGATCCGCCCAGGGCTGAGGCGATCGCAGCCGTCCAAGCTTGTCAAACCGCCGGCATCCAAGTCAAAATGATTACCGGCGATCACATCGCAACAGCCAAGGCGATCGCCCGCCGCATGGGATTCCGAAAAACCAAGCACCACAGGGAACTTGTCGCCTACACCGGCGCTCAACTCGCCTCCATGAGCAAAAACGAACTCGCTGAAGCCGTAGAAGCCGGCTCAGTTTTTGCCCGCGTCGCCCCGGAACAAAAGCTGCGCTTGGTAGAAGCTTTGCAACTTCAAGGGGAAATTGTGGCGATGACGGGAGACGGTGTTAACGACGCGCCAGCCCTCAAACAAGCGGATATCGGGATTGCGATGGGCAGCGGTACGGAGGTTTCTAAGGAAGCTGCGGACATGATTTTGACCGATGATAACTTTGCGTCGATCGAATCTGCGGTGGAAGAAGGGCGATCGGTTTACAAAAATCTGCTCAAAGCAATTAGCTTCATTCTCCCAGTCAACGGCGGAGAATCGATGACAATTTTGCTCAGCACCCTCCTGGGCCGAGAATTGCCGATTTTGTCGCTGCAAATTCTCTGGCTGAATATGCTCAACTCGATTACGATGACTGTGCCCTTGGCTTTTGAGCCGAAGTCACCGGGAGTCATGAAGCAACAACCGCGATCGGCAAACGAACCTTTGCTGACTCCAAATCGAATCAAGCGAATTATCGCTATTTCTCTTTACAACTGGACTTTGATTTTCGGAATGTTTGAATGGGTGCGCCAAGCCGAGTGGGGAACGATCCAACTCGCCCGCACGATGGCGATTCAAGCCTTGGTAATGGGTAGAATTTTTTACCTGTTGAGTCTCAGCCAGTTGTTGCCTTCTTTGATGGCTAAATTTAGCGGCTCTAAGGATCAAGTTAGCGGCGCTCCCGCCCTCGGTGTGGGAATTGTCGTGGCTGTGGTTTTGCAGATTATCTTTGCTAATTCTCCGTTTGTCAATCGCATATTTGAGACTGCTCCGATGAATTTGGATCAGTGGTTGATTTGTTTCGGCGTCGCGCTACCGATGATCGGTGTTGCTCTGTCCGTCAACCGCTTCGATCCGCCCAATTAATCGCACACCAAACAGGAGATTTGAGGACTCAGGCACAATATCTATCTTTAGCAGGATGCGCTTTTGAGTTCATCTGAAAATCGATATTTGTTGAGAACTCAGGCGGAAAATCTATCTTTAGGAAGATGTGCTTTTGAGTTCATCTGAAAATGGATATTTTTTTAGGACTCAGGCGCAAAATCCACTTTTAGGAAGATGCGCTTTTGAGTCTATCTTCGTCAATTGTCGGTCAATTATGAGCTGTGAGTATGAAGTTTTGAATCAGTCTCTCAGATACCTATTCGCAACTTAATTCTCATCTTTTGGCTGGGTCTCGATCTGTAACGATCGCACGTATATATCGCAACATCAGGGCCGGGCCGGACATGGATGACTTTCGATCGGCAATTCCTGTGAAGTCCTACATCTGAAGGACATAGAAGCCTTCTCACCATCCGTTCTGGACTTGAGACTCATACCACATAAATATATTTTATTTTGTAGTATTTGCTACAAATTGCCAAATAATTAAAATTATCTACATTGGTTAAGTTTTACAAATATGCGATCTGCCCTAATTTACAGCTTATTGACAGTAAATTAGGGGTACACATTTTTGACAAATTAATTAAACCTTTACGGAGCAAGCTTTTGAGTCAAAGAGCGATGATAAGCAAAACAAGGTGGCAACACCTTGGGCTACTTATTGAAACAAGGGACTTACAACATATACTTATCAATCAAATTTAATATTTGTTTTATAATTTCACGCAGAGTGCGGTAAGCTTAATAATCAAGCAGGCACAAATGTGTTACTCACCAAAACGGAGTCAACAAAATTGAGCTGACAAAGGCATTGAGTTGATAAAGGATTTTCAATCAATCAAAGAGAACAGTCTTGCCGGCAATCGGCCGATCGCCTGTCCTCGGATCGCCTTTACCAACGGGCGCTAAAAAAAGTTCGCGAAATTAAATCCGCGAACTCGAAAAAAAGCGCTTAGAGAAACTTCAGTGATGTCGTTACAGAAGATTTAGGTTTGCAGCGAGGCTAGACTATGACAAAATTTTCAGAGCGATTCTCCCGGCGCAAATTTATCGTCACAGCAGGTGCGTCTGCTGTCAGTTCGATACTGCTCAAAGGCTGTTTGGGAAATCCTCCCGAACCGGGCGCTAGTGCTGGCGGTGATGCCGCTGCTGGTGGCGCGGCAGTGCCGGTGGCAACCTCAGCAGTTGCTGTGGCCAACGAGAAAAGAGTAGAAGGAATTGAAAGCCCTAAAATCACATTGGGATACATCCCGATCGTCGAAGCAGCACCTTTAATCATTGCCCAAGAAAAAGGCTTTTTTGCCAAATACGGCATGACTGAGGTAACAGTCGCCAAACAAGCAAACTGGGGCTCGGCCAGAGATAACGTAGAAATCGGATCGGCTGGAGGCGGAATTGACGGCGGCCAGTGGCAAATGCCGATGCCTTATCAAATTAGTCAAGGCCTGATTACTAAAAACAGCACCAAAATCCCGATGTATGTTCTGGCCCAGTTGAACACTCACGGAAATGGAATTGCGATCGCAGGCAAACACCAAGGCAAAGGCCTCGGACTCAAACTAGACCAAGCAGCCCAAGACTACATCAAAGGTTTGGCGCAAGCAGGCACTCCCTTCAAAGCAGCCTACACCTTTCCCAAAGCCAACCAAGACTTGTGGATTCGCTACTGGTTAGCAGCTAACGGCATCAATCCCGACACAGATGTCAGCTTGCTGACAGTACCGGCCGCCCAAACCGTGGCCAACATGAAAACCGGAAGCATGGACGCTTTCAGCACCGGCGACCCTTGGCCTTTGCGGATCGTCAAAGAAAACATCGGCTTCATGTCAGCCCTTACCTCGGAAATCTGGAAAGCTCACCCAGAGGAATACCTAGCAATTCGCGGCGACTGGGTGGACAAACACCCGAAAGCCACAGAAGCCTTGCTAGCAGGACTGATCGAAGCGCAACAGTGGTGCGACAAGCCCGAAAATCGCGCCGAATTAGTTGCCATTGTTTCCGGCAAAAACTTCTTTGACGTAAATCCGGCTGTTTTGACTCCTCCCTATGAAGGCAAGTACGTCATGGGCGACGGCAAACCGGACATCAACGACTTCCAGAGGAGCCCGCTGTACTGGAAAGATAGCGTCGGCAACGTTTCTTATCCCTACGCCAGTCACGATTTGTGGTTCATTACCGAAAGTGTTCGCTGGGGTTTCTTGCCGGCAAAAACCTTGGCAGACAAAAAGACACTCATCGGTAAAGTCAACCGCGCCGATATCTGGAAGAAAGCAGCTAAATTAGCCGGAGTTGCTGATGCTGACATTCCGAAAAGTACGTCTCGCGGCATTGAAAAGTTCTTTGACGGCAAAGAATTCAACCCCGAGCAGCCAGAAGCTTATCTGAGCAGTTTGGCGATTAAAAAAGTGTGATTAAACAGTTGACAGTTGAAAGTTGACAGTTGACAGCGAGATTGTGTAATCGTTGACAGTTGACAGCAAGATTGTGTAACCGTTGACAGTTAATAGTGTGATGGGGTTCTAACTTCCCATAATTTAGTCTCGAAAAATTAGCTACGAACAAAACAGCACCAAATACAGGAGATTAGCAGCATGGCTGTAAGTACAAGTCGGAGAGGTGGAGTCGCTCCGCAAGCGGCGCTGGGCGATTTTTGGAAGAAGAATTCCCAAAATATCTTGCCGCCAATCTTGGGGCTACTTGGATTTCTGTTTGTTTGGCAATTCCTGTCAAGTTCTGGAATTATTAAATTGCCGGGGCCGACAAGCGTTTGGACAGATGAACGGACGCGGATTTTGTTGATGTATCCTTTCATGAACTCCAAAACCTACGGAGTAGGACTATTTTGGCAAACTTTAGCTAGTTTGGAACGGGTGGCAAAAGGTTACACTCTCGCCGCCATTGTCGGAATTGGCATGGGGGTTGTTGTAGGTACGAATCCTTTTTTAAATAAGGCTTTAGACCCGATTTTTCAGTTTTTGCGGATGGTGGCGCCTCTGGCTTGGGTGCCGATCGCACTAGCTGCACTGCAACAAAACGAACCTGCTGCTTTGTTCGTGATTTTTATCACTTCAGTTTGGCCGATTTTAATCAACACGGCTGAAGGTGTCCGCCAAATTCCAGACGATTACAACAACGTTGCGAAAGTGCTGCAACTTTCTCGGAAAGAGTATTACATCAATATCTTGTTTCCGTCGGCACTTCCCTACATCTTCACAGGATTGAGAATTGCGATCGGCTTGGCTTGGCTGGCGATTATTGCAGCGGAAATTGTGATGTCCGGGATTACAGGTATCGGGTTCTTTATTTGGAACGCTTACCAGCAAAACTACATCAGCGAAATTTTGTTAGCTGTAGTCTACATCGGCGCCGTTGGTTTGCTGCTCGATCGCATGATGGCTTGGTTGCAGCAAAAAATTGCTCCTAGTCAAGGAAAGTAGTTTTGATTTGTGAGTTACTGGTTCCTAGACTCTGCCCATTGCTAACAGCTTAACGTCAAACTTAATACCGAATCGGCTGTTTGATGATTGGGCCAATATCCCCCCAACCCCCCTGATAGTCGGGGGGAACTGGAAATGGATCGAAGTCCCCCTTAAGAAGGGGGATTTAGAGGGGTATCTAGACTCGACTAAAAGCGACATTATCTAGCGAAATAACCAACTACAAAAAAGGCAACAAAACCATGTCAGTTTTGATTGAAGTAGAAAACCTCGAAAAAGTATTTAATTTATCAGACGGTGGCACATATGTCGCCCTTAAAGGCATAGACCTGGAAATTGAAAAAGGCGAATTTATCTCCTTAATCGGACACTCCGGCTGCGGCAAATCGACGCTGTTAAATATGGTCGCAGGTTTGGATTTGCCCACAGAAGGATTGGTGACGATCGACGGACAAAGAATCACCCAACCAGGCCCCGATCGCATGGTAGTGTTCCAAAACTACTCGCTGCTACCTTGGCGGACGGTGAGGGAAAACATCACTCTAGCCGTAGACTCGGTGATGCAAGGCTTGCCCAAGGCCGAACGCCTTGAAATCATTCAAAAACACATCGACATGGTGGGCTTGGGCCCTCACTCGGAGAAACAGCCTGCACTGCTTTCCGGCGGACAAAAACAGCGCGTGGCGATCGCCCGCGCCCTAGCCCTGCGTCCCAAACTGTTACTCTTAGACGAACCCTTCGGCGCTCTAGACGCATTGACTCGCGGCAACTTGCAAGAAAAGTTGATGGAAATTTGCCAAGAGTACGAAATCAGCGCCCTGATGGTGACTCACGACGTGGACGAAGCAGTGCTGTTGAGCGATCGCATCGTCATGCTCACCAACGGCCCTGAATCGAAGATTGGCGGGATTCTCGAAGTAGACATCCCCCGCCCCCGCAAGCGCATGGAAGTGGTCACGCACCCCAGCTACTACGCCCTGCGCAGCGAAATGATCTACTTCCTCAACCAGCAGAAGCGAGTCAAAAAACTGCGGGCTCGGAAAGTACCCGCGATCGCCCGCCACGGTTTGGAAAAAGTCAACCTGGAACTCGCCTTTATTCCCCTGACAGCCTGCGCTCCCCTCGCTGTCGCCAAAGAAAAAGGCTTGTTTGCCAAACACGGGCTGGATGAAGTCCACTTGGTGCGGGAAACGAGCTGGCGGGGCATCGTAGACGGCATCGCCGCAGGTTACTTAGACGCAGCCCAAATGCCCTCTGGGATGGCAATGTGGTTGAGCTTGGGGGGGCATCAAGAGACCCCTATTCCGACCGTTACAGCACTCACCATGAGCCGCAACGGCAACGGAATTACCCTCGCCAAGCGCTTTTACGACCAAGGGATCTACACCTTGGCAGATTTCAAAGAAATGCTGCACAGAACGCCCGCCCAAACTCACCGCATGGGCATCGTTCACCCTTCTTCGATGCACAACCTGCTGCTGCGCTACTGGCTGGCTTCCGGCGGCATCGATCCAGACCACGATGTGCTGCTGAAAAACATCCCTCCAGCTCAAATGATTGTTGACTTGCAGGGCGGCACGATCGACGGTTTCTGCGTCGGCGAACCTTGGAACTTGCGGGCATCGATGGAAGGAGTCGGCTTTACGGTAGCTACAGATTTGGAACTGTGGCCCGGACACCCCGCGAAAATTCTGGGAGTGCGAGAAGAATGGGCGGCTGCTTATCCCAACACTCACATCGCTCTGATCAAAGCTTTGCTGGAAGCTTGCCAATACTGCGCCAATCCGGCTCGCGCCGCCGAGGTTGCCGAAATTATCGCGGGACGGGAGTACATCGGTACTGACAAGAATTACATTCAAATTGGCGATCCAGGCTCTGCTGCTTGCAACCTCGATACTCCGATGCGGGAATACGCCCACCACTTGTTCAGCGGAGATGGGGTCAACCGTCCGAGCCGTACCGAACAGTTGTGGCACATGGTGCAGATGGCGCGCTGGGGCGATACCGTGTTCCCGCGCAACTGGGTGGAAATTCTGGAACGCATGGTGCGGGTTGGCCCGTTCAGCACGGCGGCCCGCGAGTTGGGGATGTCGGATATTACTTACAATCGCGGTTCTCTGCGCTTGTTTGACGGCTCGGTGTTTAGTGCTGACGATCCGATCGGATATCTCAACAATCTGGCAATTAAACGCGATTTCACGATGGCGGAAGTCATACTCGATTCGGGCCGCCGAGTTGCTTAGAAGTCGATCGCGCTCGGAGCCACTCGATTCCTTCTAGGGCGTGTTCTTAAACCCGGAGATCCCCCCAAACCCCCCATAAAAA
>JAUBOG010000225.1:0-10194 GCA_036700105.1 Microcoleus occultus BM001215583 | reverse complement strand
ATATCTGGTTTTCACTAATAAATTGTCTGCCGGAATGCTTCGCCCTTTCCAAATTTAGATGCACCCGGTCGATCGATTTGGGCTTGGGGATTTGAGATTTTTTTATGCGACGATCTTACTGCACATTTTGTACAACTGTCCGGTCGCTTTCTCAAATCTCAAATCGATTGAGGGCTCGATCGCAATTTCCATCTCAAACTCAGTACCTCGATCGCCAACTGATACAACGGATTTTTATTACCACATTTATGAGTTTTTTGTCAACAGTTGCTAGACTGAAAATGGATTTTATTGAATTTTCAGATCGATCGCCCGACCCACAGATTAATAAGTTTGAAGTTACTTAACAGCGTCATAAGAAATTTTATAAAGATTTACAAAAGAAACGTGTCAGAATGGAAACAATAAGGTAATGGATAACAGACAAGGAGGCACGCTATGGTAGCGCTGACTGAACGAGTCCAACGCAGATTGACGGTAGAAAAAGTCGAAATTGCCCCTGAAACAACGGCAATTCGATGCTTGGACTGGGATCGAGACCGCTTTGACATCGAATTCGGCCTCAAAAACGGTACAACTTACAACTCATTCATCATCCGCGGCGAAAAAACTGCTCTCGTCGATACCTCGCACGAGAAATTTCGCCAGCAATACATGGAAACTCTCACGGGCGAAATCGACCCCAAAGAGATTGATTATCTAATTATCAGCCATACCGAACCAGACCACAGCGGTTTAGTCAAAGACGTGCTGGCGCTGGCACCGCAAGCAATTGTCGTCGGCGCGAAAGTAGCAATTCAATTTTTAGAAAATTTGATACACCAGCCATTTGAGCGGCTGGTAGTCAAAAATGGCGACAAACTAGATTTAGGAAACGGCCACATTATCGAATTCGTATCGGCCCCAAACTTGCACTGGCCCGATACGATTTTCAGCTACGACAGCAAAACTCAAGTGATGTTCACCTGCGATGCTTTCGGGATGCACTACTGTTCCGACAGCACCTACGACGACGATTTAACAGCAGTTGAGGAAGATTACCACTTTTATTATGAGTGCTTGATGGCTCCCAACGCTCGATCGGTACTGAGTGCGATGAAGCGGATGGCAGAATTGGGAGAAATCGGTACAGTCGCGACCGGTCACGGCCCCTTGCTGCGTTACAACGTAGTAGAACTCACCGGGCGCTACAAAAAATGGAGCCAAGAGCAAACCAAGGCAGAAACCACAGTAGCAGTATTCTACACCTCCGATTACGGATTTAGCGATCGGCTCAGCCAGGCGATCGCCCACGGGATTACCAAAACAGGCGTCGCCGTGGAAATGATGGACTTGAAAACCGCCGAATTGCAAGAAGTTCGCGAACTTGTCGGTACAGCCGCCGGGATCGTGATTTGTTCGCCGCCGAGTACCGGCGCTGCTGCGGAGAATGCCGAAGCCGCCATCAACACAATTTTAGCGGAGGCTAACAGCAAACAATCCTTCGGTTTGTGCGAATCCGGCGGCGGCGATGACGCATCGATTTACCCGCTGCGAAACAAGTTCAAAGAGTTGGGTTTAAAAGAGGCATTTCCCAACATTTTAATTAAAGAAACGCCGACAGAAGCGATTTATCAACTCTGCGACGAAGCCGGCACCGACTTGGGCCAGTGGCTGACGCGGGACAAAGCTGTCAAACAGATGAAATCCCTCGACAGCGACCTCGATAAAGCCTTGGGAAGAATCAGCGGCGGACTGTACATCATCACCGCCCAAAAAGGCGAAGTTAGCGGTGCGATGCTAGCTTCTTGGGTAACGCAAGCCAGCTTTAAACCCCTGGGTTTAACCATAGCAGTTGCGAAAGATCGGGCGATCGAATCGATGATGCACGCCGGAGACAAATTTGTGTTAAACGTGCTAGAAGAAGGCAACTATCAAACATTGATGAAGCACTTCTTAAAACGGTTTCCACCCGGTGCCGATCGATTTGCCGGAATAAAAACCCAACCAGCAGCAAACGGTTCTCCCATTCTGACAGATTCCTTAGCGTACATGGAATGCGAAGTAGTCAGCCGCATGGAACTTTCCGACCACCATATCGTATACGCGACAGTAGATAACGGCCGCGTATCCAATCCCGACGCACTCCCCGCAGTGCACCACCGAAAAGTCGGAAATCACTATTAAGAAGTCAGTTGACAGTTGACAGCTAGCAGTATTAGTAAGGTGCGTCAGCCGACGTTTTACTCGACTTCATCGAGAGACTATCTACTGACGCACCCTACAGTTAAATACTTCTCTTCTCTTCTCTTCTCTTCCTTCGCGACGAAAGCGGTTCGTTAAAAAAATCTAGTTGGCAGACAGCAAATATTTGAAAACTGCCATGTAAAAAAATCCAGCATTTATTAAAGCACAATTAAGAGCTATAGGTGCAATCAATGACTAACACCCTAATTTCCAGACCAGCATCAGATACCAAACCCCGCGACGTGCAATTTGTCCAAATTGCCGCCGATACCGCAACCGTCCGATCGCGCACGTGGGACAGACTCAAATTTGAAGTAGAATATTCCCTGCAAAGGGGGACAACAGCAAACAGCTACATCATCCAAGCTGACAAAACAGCTTTGTTCGACCCGCCGGGAGAATCGTTTACTCAAAATTATCTGGAATCTTTGCAGAAACGGGTAGATTTGAGCAAGCTAGATTATGTAATTTTGGGGCATTTCAACGCTAACAGAGCCGTCACGATTAAAGCTTTGTTAGAATTGGCTCCGCAAGTCGTTTTTGTGTGCACGAATCCGGCGGCGATTGGTTTGCGATCGGCTTTTCCCGAACAAGAGTTAAACATCACGATCGTTCGGGGAGAAGAAACTCTCAATTTAGGAAAAGGCCACGCCTTAAAATTCATCGCTACTCCTACTCCCCGCTGGCCGGACGAACTTTGCACCTACGATCCGCAAACTCGCATCGTGTTTACCGACAAACTATTTGGAGCTCACGTTTGCGGCGACCAAGTATTCGATGAAGGGTGGACTGTTTACAGCGAAGACAGGCGCTATTATTACGATTCCCTGCACGCTTCCCAGGCGAAACAAGTGCTGACGGCGATGGATAAGTTAGCGGATTTGCCAGCAGCATTTTACGCTCCGGGTCACGGCCCGATCGTCCGTTACGGCCTCCACGAACTCAGTAATTTGTATCGGGAATGGAGCCAGCAGCAAAATTCAAAAGACTTGACAGTTGCTTTGATTTATGCTTCGGCTTACGGGAATACGGCAACTTTAGCGCAGGCGATCGCCAAAGGAATTACTAAGGCCGGTGTGGCGGTAGAAAGTATCAACTGCGAATTTGCCGAACCGGGAGAAATTCAAGAGGCTGTGGAAAAATGCGCGGGATTTATTATCGGCACTCCGACGCTAGCAGGACACGCGCCGACGCAGATTCAAACTGCTTTGGGAATTGTGTTGTCAACAGCAACTAAGAGCAAGTTAGCGGGGGTTTTCGGTTCTTTTGGCTGGAGTGGAGAGGCGATCGACTTAGTAGAAGGTAAGTTGAAAGATGCCGGTTATCGCATCGGCTTTGAACCGATCAGAGCGAAATTTAAACCGACGGCTGCGACGATTCACGAGTGCAAAGAAGCGGGAACGGATTTTGCTCAAGCTTTGATTAAGTCGCAAAAGTTGCGGGCACCAAAACCGCAGTTAGCAGCGGGGGGCGATCGCACCGAACAAGCTGTAGGAAGGTTGGTTGGTTCGCTGTGCGTGGTCTCGGCGAAGCGGGGGGATGTCAGCAGCGCGATGCTGGCTTCGTGGGTGTCGCAAGCAACGTTTAATCCGCCCGGTGTGACGATTGCTGTGGCGAAAGATCGGGCGATCGAAGCTTTGATGTACGCCGGCGATAAATTCGTGTTGAATATACTAGCAGAAGGGCGGCAGTTGCGCAAGTATTTCATGAAAAACTTTGCCCCCGGAGAAGACAGATTTGCCGGAGTCCAAACAATGGAAGCCAGCAACGGTTGTCCGGTGTTAACGGATGCTCTAGCTTATCTAGAATGTCAGGTAATTAGTCGGATGGAATGCGGCGATCACTGGGTAGTTTATGCGGCGATTGAGAACGGTCAGTTGCTGAAAAATGATGGAGTGACAGCAGTGCATTACCGGAAATCTGGGATTTACTACTAAGCTGCAATTAGAACCAGACAGTGCGGTGTCCCTAAGATCGATCGGGGTAGGGACATCGCACTGCCGTCTCCTGACCATTTTTGCAGTGCAAAATCTAACTTTGGACATAATTTCTCCATCATACGATCTGCGATCGCTACTCCACTAGCCAGATGCGAGCGATCGTTCCGCCTGCTAATCTTAAGCGCAAAAGCTGGCCTTCCAGTTCCCCTACCTAAATAACAGCAAACGCAGCTATAGGAGCGGAATGATCGGAAAATTTTGGCGACAATTACAAAGATATTTTCTAGTAGGAATAGGACTGGTCATGCTATTACTCTCTTGTCAAAACACACCAGTAAACCAGTCACAGCCGACTGCCGCACCTCCTGCTGCAACTCCTACAGCAACGCCTGCAACACCACAAACACCTGCTAACTTTCCTCCCGTTGCTTCTGTTAGCAGCGAAGCTACTTTACCAGCACAACTACCACCATTACCCTACCCTGCTGGCGCGCTAGAAAAAGCAATTGATGCCCAAACAATGCAACTGCATCACGACAAACACCACGCCGCCTAAGTTAACAACCTCAACGAGGCCGTAAAACAGTCTCCCGATTTGCAAAATAGAAGCATTGAATCTTTACTGCGCGACTTAAATAAGGTGCCGGAAAATATTCGCAATACAGTGCGAAATAACGGCGGCGGACACCTGAACCATACGATTTTTTGGCAAATTATGAGTCCCGACGGCGGCGGACAGCCGACGGGGGCCATAGCGCAAGAAATCAACACAGAAACTCAAACTGTCTCAATGCTCTTGTTTCGGATTAATAATGGCAGTGTTCCATCAGTCAGATCGTGTTCGATCGAACTTTCTCAATAACATCCGTTTGTAATGCGGATACAAACACGCTCTATTTTGCAGGCTAAAGTCCGTACATTGACCTGTTTTACCTAGTTAATATTTATGAAAGGATTGAAGCAGAAAAATGCCTTAATTACAGGCGCAAGTTCCGGAATTGGACAAGCAATCGCCATCCGCCTCGCCCAAGAAGGAGCTAACATTGCCATCAACTACCGTTCCAGTCCCGAAGATGCCGAAGAAACAGCAGAAATCGCCATGCAAAAAGCCTGTGGAGATATCGAAAATTGCGGCGTCAAGTCTCTGCTAGTTCAAGGTGATGTTTCTCAAGAATCAGACATTATCAGAATGATCAACTCCGCGATCGATAAGTTCGGTAGTTTAGATATTTTAATCAACAATGCCGGAATTCAGACCGAATGCCCGTCCCACGAGGTGAAAACAGAAGATTTCGATCGAGTAATCGGAGTAAATTTGCGGGGTGCTTTCCTCTGCGCTAGGGAAACTATTAAACACTTTCTGTCTCGCAATTCTGCTGGAATAATTATTAATATTTCCAGCGTTCACGAAATTATTCCCAGACCGATGTATGTCAGCTATTCTATCAGCAAAGGGGGGATGGAAAACCTGACCAAAACCCTAGCTTTGGAGTATGCCGATCGAGGGATTCGAGTAAATGCGATCGCGCCCGGAGCCACAATTACGCCGATTAACGAAGCGTGGACAAGCGACCCCGAACAGAAAGCCATTGTAGAAAGTCACATCCCGATGCGTCGTGCGGGAACTGCTGAAGAAATGGCAGCAGCCGTCGCTTTTTTAGCTTCCGATGAAGCGGCTTATATCACCGGACAAACTCTGTTTATCGACGGTGGATTAACCCTGTACTCCGATTTTCGGGAAGCATGGTCAGCTTGAAAAATCCTGTTTTTAGAAAAGAAGCCAAGATTGCGGGAGCTAATTTATAGCAACCGCACTGGCGGTTAAAACATTCTCGTTGTTGTCCGTTTTATGCCTATCTTATGTAGTAGGAACAGCCATGACTGCTGAAGAAAAAAGACTCGAAGCAGACCGAACTCGCCAGGCTTATTGGCACAGGTGGGGTCCCTATTGAAGCGATCGCCAGTGGGGAACCGTGCGAGAAGATTACAGCCCTCACGGTACGGCTTGGGATGATTTTCCCCACGATCTCGCTCGTTCTCGCGCCTATCGTTGGGGGGAAGATGGGATTGGCGGAATTTCGGACAATCACCAAAGGTTGTGTTTTGCGATCGCTCTTTGGAACGAACAAGATCCGATCCTGAAAGAACGATTTTTCGGTTTATCTGGTCCAGAAGGCAATCACGGGGAAGATGTTAAAGAATATTACTTTTATCTTGACAATACTCCTTCTCATGCCTACATTAAATTCCTTTACAAATATCCCCAAAAGGCATTTCCTTACAGCCAATTAGTCGCCGAAAATCAGCGGTGCTGCTATCGCGAACCAGTGTTTGAATTGGTAGATACAGTCATTTTTAACAACAGCGAATATTTTGATGTCTTCGTTGAATATGCCAAAAAGTCTGATGAGGATATTCTGATTCAAATCAGCATTGTCAATCGAGCCGATCGCACTCAATTCCTGCACCTTCTACCAACATTGTGGTTTCGCAATACTTGGTCTTGGCACGAAAACTGTGAACAGCCAATTCTCAAACAAGTGCAAGCCAATGTCATTAATACCGTTCACCCAACCTTGGGCGATCGCTGGCTTTATTGTCAGACTCCTGAAGCGCTGTTATTTACCGAAAATGAAACGAATTAGGAGCGGATTTACGGAGTAAAAAACCATTCTCCTTTTGTCAAGGATGGAATTAATAACTACATTGTTGGCGGACAAAAAAATGCAGTTAATCCAGAACAATTGGGAACCAAAGCAGCGGCTCATTACAAATTAAATATTGAGCCGGGGCAAACCCAAATAATTCGGCTCAGGTTGACTGATACTGCCGATTTAGCAGCAGCTTTTGCAGCGGATTTTGAAACCACTTTCGACACCAGAAAGCGGGAAGCAGACGAATTTTATCAAAAGATTTCGCCTGGTAATTTTTCTGAAGATGCCCGCAACGTACAGCGACAAGCATTTACAGGTATGTTGTGGACAAAACAATTTTATTATTATGTGGTGGAAGACTGGCTGAATGGCGATCGCGATCAACCTCCAGTCGATAGACAGTACCAGCGCTATCAAGAATGGATTCATCTTTATAACGATGACATTCTTTCGATGCCGGATAAATGGGAATTTCCTTGGTTTGCTGCTTGGGATTTGGCATTCCATGCTATTCCCCTGGCAACGATCGACCCCGATTTTGCCAAGCAGCAATTGCAGCGATTAACGCGAGAATGGTATATGCACCCCAACGGGCAAATCCCTGCCTATGAATGGCATTTTAGCGATGTCAATCCCCCCGTTCATGCTTGGGCAACTTGGCGGGTTTATCAAATCGAACGGGAATTGTACGATCGCGCCGATACGGATTTTCTCGAAAGGGTTTTCCAGAAATTATTGCTGAATTTTACTTGGTGGGTTAACCGCAAAGATATCGATGGCAATAATGTCTTTCAAGGCGGTTTTTTGGGATTAGATAATATTGGAATTTTTGACCGCAGTTCCGAGTTGCCCACGGGCGGACATATAGACAATCTGACGGCACCAGTTGGATGGGAATGTAGTGCTTGAATATGCTGGTTATGGCTTTGGAATTAGCCAAGAGCAACCCCAGTTACGAAGATATTGCCAGCAAATTTTTCGAGCATTTTCTCTACATTGCCGATGCGATGAATCCTATCGGTGAAACCAACATTCACTTGTGGGACGATGCCGATCGCTTTTTCTATGATGTGTTGCATTTACCTCATGGAGAACGACACCATCTCAAAGTGCGATCGATGGTAGGGTTGGTTCCCCTGTTTGCTGTAGAAACCCTCGATTCAAGTGTGTTAGATAACTTCCCAGGTTTTCGGAAACGCTTTGAATGGTTTATCAAAAATCGCCCGCACCTCCAAGAAAATATCGCTTCTTTAGAATTAACCGGCAATGAATCTCAACGATTGCTCGCGATCGTCAGCCCTGAAAAGTTAAAATCAATTCTGCAAAGAATGCTGGACGAAACTGAGTTTTTAAGTCCCTATGGAATTCGCTCTGTTTCTAGATTCCACGCCCAGCATCCCTATATCTTTGAAATCGACGGACAGCAGCATCGGGTTGATTACGAACCTGCCGAATCTACTAGCGGGATGTTTGGGGGAAATTATAATTGGCGCGGCCCAGTTTGGTTTCCGATGAATTACTTAATCATTGAGTCTTTGCAAAAATTTCATTGCTACTTGGGAGAGGATTTTCAAGTTGAATGTCCGACGGGTTCCGGTCAATTTATGAATTTGGCAGAAGTGGCGGCAGAAATCTCCCAACGTTCGATCGCAATCTTTGTACGAAGCGATGCAGATCGTCGCCCGGTTCACGGGGGGAATTCGCTATTTCAAACTGACCCGCACTGGCGCGATTTGCTCCTGTTTTACGAGTATTTTCACGGAGATAACGGTGCTGGATTAGGAGCGAATTATCAAACTGGTTGGACGGGATTGGTGGCAAATTTAATTCGCAACTGCAATTTTCAAGTATCTCAGGTTCAACAGCCGCAAAAAGCTCGGTTCCGTCTATTTACACCTGCATTTTCTTTCAGCACTAAAGACAAGTAAAAGTTATACTAATCCTGATTTTATGCACATTATCGAGGATTTAGTATAATATTAACTTCTTGAAGTCGGAGCGATATTGGGAATAAAATTTAACAACCCTGCCAAAACTGCATGAGCTAATACTAGCGGCACTTGTAAAATCCATAAACCCAGCCCGCTAAGAACAGCAATAAATACCATTTCAATTAAAGCCCCAACTGCCCAACTCCCCAAACCTTCATTGCAAAGAACAAGAATTTCGTCAGCTCGATCGCGGTAAAATGAGGGAAAGCACCCCACGAAGACCTGACGGTAGGGACGGGGTTTGACTAGCAGCATCAAAGTTAAAACCACTACTAGCAACAATTCTAAGACCGTATTAACGGAGTTGGTAAAAAACGCGAGCGATCGTTGCAATAAATTCCTCCCCAAAGGTTGAAGTTGCTGGATTAATCCATTAACATCTGGCACCTGTGGAAATTTAGGCTCAGAAATGCGCTCCTCTATCCAGTTAATTCCTTGCTGAATTCGAGCGAGTCCGCTGGGCAAAAGCGCTACCAATTGTTGAAATTGCTCGACAAAAGACGGCACGATTAGCAGGAAAAAACCAACTAATAAGGTAATAACAATGCCCAAACTCAACCAAACAGCCAACATCCGCTTGACACCAAATTTTTGAAACCGATGCACCAGTTGATTGACTGCAACCGCCAATACCACAGATGTAAATAACAACAAAAGTAATTGGCGAATTTGCCACAGGATATAACACGAGGCAACCAGTGCCAACAATCCCAACCATTGCCCTAGTTTCATTGTTCCTCAACTTCTGCTATTCAAAATGCTTAACTTATTCGCCCTTAAAACTATTTTTATCCTGGGGGCTGTAGTCAGAGCAATTAATTGCTTTTTTGGTGAGAACATCGCCGGGATGTACGGCACATTTTAGATGATGGTTTCCTGAAAAGTATTGACAATTTCTACAAGGTACTTGAGGGAAATGATGGATTTGAAATAAATTCTCAAATTTGTTTTCCCTTATGGTTTTTTTCAGCCAAATTATAGTACCCATAAAAAGTACAACAAAGCTGAAAGACCCTCCATAAATTAATGCTTCATTGGGTTGGTTCTTTTCATTTTGCTGCACTCCTGACGCTTCAACTTCAATTTGATATTTCTGCCTGTAATTCGTCTTTTGGGCAGTTTCTAGATCGAAAAATTGAGCGGTATCCATATTTGCAACCTCATGGCAATGGAGATATAAACAATAATTTTGGAGATGGACTTGTGCAAAGCTTCGTGAAAATGCTCTTTCAAAGTTTTGATGTGTCAGCGTTCCAACTTCCAGAAAAAGCCTAAAGCTGATGGAAAAAATTAGGGTAACTAAAAAATTGCCAGAGATGAGAAAGAGCTATAGCGGTTCTCAGATAGATGAGGTATATATCAAAGGTCGAAAACCTTGATGTA
>JAUBOG010000224.1:0-10209 GCA_036700105.1 Microcoleus occultus BM001215583 | reverse complement strand
CCTGTTCCACAAGAAAATTCACTCTTTGTGGAACAGGCCGGAAAGCCTGTTGCTGGCAATGATGGAATATCTCATTTTGAACCGATCTTAAAAACTCATAAATTTTCGTTCTAAATTAGTTCAATTCCGGTTTTTTGGGCAGGTTCAATTCCCTGCATTTACTGGTCGCCAAATCGTAAGCATTTTGGTACTCGCTACCGCCTAACATCACATCGCCGTAGTATTCATAAGGTTGATTTCCGTAAACCGGCAGGGGGTCGTCTTCTGGATAATCTTCTTTTGATTCGTCTATAATTGCTTTGAGTTTCTTGACGCTGAAGCGCTGGGCGGGGTAGTAATGAATGTCTTGAGCGATCAAACCGAGGTGGGGAAAGGTTGGATCGACAATCCGCTCGTCGAGTTCGATCCAGCTATACTCGATCGGTTTGTAAGGCGCTCCCGGTGCTGCTAAAAAGCCTTGGACGTAGATTGCGCCCTCGGTTGCTAATGCTGCTTTATAAGCGTTGTCAAAGCAGTTTTTGCGGTTGCTTTTGATGCGAGCGGCGATTTCAATAGAAAGCGTCTCATCTAATAGTTCGGTCATAATCTCTTTTAGTGGCGTGCGACTAGATTGTAGCAAGTTAGAGCTCCGATCGCAAAGCATCCCAGTAGGGACAAGGCATTGCCGTGTCCTACTCCCCGGGCCGCACACTGACGCACTCTACGATAATTTGAATATGAGCTAGCTCATAGAAAGATTTGGGGGAATGTGGAAAACTGAAAGTAAGGTTAAATAGGAGGTCAATTTTATGACCGATACTGCTCTCAATTTTAAGACTGCACCGGGCCATGCAGTGCTGGCTGCGGCTGGAAAGAAAATGCTGAGGCCGGGGGGAAAAGCTGCGACGGAAATGTTGTTTGAATGGGCGGATTTTCAGCCGGGGGAAACTGTTTTAGAGTTGGCCGCTAGTTTTGGATATAGTTCGATCGCCCTTGCTGAACGTTTTGGCGTAAAAGTAGTGGGAATTGAGAAAAATCCCGACAGTGCGGCGCGCGCCCGTGCTAACGTTGCAGCAGCGGGTTTGAGCGATCGAGTGGAAATTGTGGAAGGAGATATTTTTCACTTGGATCGGATTTCTGTACAGTTTGATTGGGTGTTGGCTGAAGCTATCCTGACGATGCAGTCGCCGTCGGGGAAAGCTAAAATTGTATCGGGAATTTGCGATCGGCTAAAACCGGGCGGCAAGTTTCTTTCTCACGAACTTTTAGCGAGAAACCGAGAATCGGAAATTCACAAAGCTTTATCAGAAGTGATTCGGGTTAATTCAACGCCTTTGTCGGAGTCTGGCTGGATTGCTGTTTGCCAAAACGCCGGTTTGCAAGTAGAAAAGTGCGCCACCGGGGCGATGGGACTCCTCAACTTGCAGCGAATGGTGGAAGACGAAGGTTTGGCGGGTACTGCGCGGATTTTGTGGAATGTTTTAAGTAAAGCGCAAATTCGCGATCGGGTGTTAGCAATGCGTCGAGTTTTCCAGCATTACCAACAGGATTTAGGTTACATCGCCATCTGTGCCAAAAAACAATCTTAACGGAGTCAAAATTTATGACGGCTACTCTTTTACCGCTGCAATCTTCAGCTATCCAACTCCGAGACACAATTGAATATCCCGCCGCCGGAGTGTCGAGCAAAGTTTTAGTCAAAGACAATAATTGTCAGTACAATTTACTTTGTTTGGCCGCTGGTAGCGAGGTTTCCGAACACTCTTCGGCGCGCAATGCCACAGTTAATGTCATCGAAGGAAAGGGAATTTTAACATTAGAAGGCAAGGGTATTGTCTTGGAACCGGGGGTGTTTGTCTTCATGCCTGCTCGCGCTCTCCACGCTTTGAAAGCTGAGTCGAATTTGGCATTTATCTTGACATTTTCTGAGCCTCATTAATGCCAAAAATATTTCTGTAGATACAAGAGGCAGGTTTCACAGATAATCTCCTTAGATTAGTAATCTCTAGCTGCGTTTCAGTGTTGAGTCAGAATTTTGTAAACAAGACGGATCTCTGCCAACCGCCCCAATGATTCGATCGAAGATGCCATCATAAACCACCCAAGCCTCACAGAGTAAGCAACCTGAGCACGTACTTTGGCATCTGTATTTGAGAAGCCAATCTGGAGAAATAAGTTCTGAAGATAATCCAAGCGTCGTTTGTCAACTCGGGCGATCGTTGTTTCTGCTTTTAGATCGTTGACTGCCCAAATACGTATAGCCTTCTCAAGCCGATCGTCATCTTGTGCTGCAATTTCCAACAGGCTAAGTAGTTTATCTCTGGGATTACTGTCTAGCGCCTCAACATTTTCGATAATGCGATCGGTATTGAGTGTCTCCCATTCCTGCAACATCGCTTCTAGCAAGTCATCTCGATTTTTAAAGTGCCAGTAGAAACTACCTCTAGTCACACATAATAATTTGGCAAGAGGTTCGACCCTAACTGCTTCAACGCCTTTTTCCACAAGGATCTGCAATCCGATTTTCAGCCAATCTTGCCGACCTAGTTTTGCTGCTATTTTTTCCATACAGTAGTGTATTGACATTCTCCAGTGAGGTTGCTATAGTTTTACCATACACTACTGTATGGAAGATTGCCAGAAAAATTATGATTACTCTAACAGAGCAAAACAAATCGATTGCCCTGCGCTTTGCCCAAGATGGATGGGGCACAAATCCTAATTGGAAAGAGATTTGGGATGAGTTGATGAGTCCTGATGTTGTCCATCATTTCAACAGTGCTCCACAGCCAATTATTGGACTAGAAGCAAACAAGGTATTCAATGCAAGCCTCTTTCAGGGATTTCCTGACATTCATCACACGATTGAAGATCGGATCGCTGAAGGTGACAGGGTTGTGTACCGAACTACACTACAAGGAACGCAAACAGGAGAATTCCTGGGAATTCCTCCTACAGGAAAATCAGCCAAAATCAATGATTTTACCCTGCTTCGGATTGTCAATAGTAAGATTGTAGAATGGTGGTATGAATGTAATCTGTTAGAAGTGATGAAACAGCTTGGTTTAATGTGTGAGTAAAAGTATTTGTAGGGTGCGTCGTTCCGAGATTTTTGCACGAAGGCAAGTAGATTGTTGATGGCGACGCACCCTACGGTATTTAGAAGAATTAGTATTTGTAGGGTGCGTCGCTCCGAGATTTTCGAGCTTTGGCAGTAGATTGTTGATGGCGACGCACCCTACGGTATCTACAAAAATTGGGATTTTAATATTTAATTTATTTCTTCTCCCGAGGCGATCGCCTCCAACTTCTCCCAATCCAACACAGTGATTTTACCGCCTCGACTGTAAGATACGATCGGCTTGAGTTTCTTAAACAACCGCACGCATTCTTCGTAGGTGATGCCAATACTGCGAGCTATTTGATAGTAGGGAAAACGTTTTTCTAAACATACACTATTATCCGCAATCTTCGTACCTTGCTCGACGCCAAAGTAATGAATAAATCGGGCCAGCCGGACGATCGCCCTTTCCGACACCAAACCGTGCACTGTCTCGTGCAGTTGCTGCAACCGCTGGTTGAAAATTGCCAATATTCGCAAAGCAATTTCGGGATTTTCCCGAATAGCTGCTAGCAAAACTTCCCGTTTTGTGGTAAGAACTTGCACGTCAGTTTCTGCCGTCACCGTTGCGGGGGCGATACCGTTGCCCAACAAAGCAGGTGCGGCAAAAATATCTCCTTGAAATAAGGTGCGGAGAATTGTTTCTTTGCCCGCTGCCGCTGTTTTTGCTACCCGCAGAGAACCGCTCAAAAGAGTGTATAATTTTTCCGGGATGCGATCGCCCTCGTGCATCACAACTTCTCCCTGTCGGTAAGTCCGAATTGCTGTATGTTCTTGCAATCGCTCTAATTCATTTTGGTTTAAGCTGGCAAATATGCCAATTTGAGCCAGTTGCTCGACAGTTGCTTTCATAAATTTAACTCTACTCGCTCCGAGTCCATTGACAGTATAGTAACGGTGAATTCAGAATATATCGAGACAAGCAGAGCCATCTACGAAAATGCAGAACCCGAATATCGGCGATATTATTTTGATGAGATAGCTGGCGGATTTGTGCTAATTCACCAGCAACACAATCTTAATAATTCGGAAATCTTTCTTGCGGAAGTTTTGGCTAAAATAGGGAAGAGAGTTAGAATGTTGAGCGAGCAAGCAGCAGAGGGTGTGAGAACGCCAGATGCTGAGATTGACGGTGAGATTTGCGAATTTAAGGAGTTGACAGAACAGACTCAAAATATCCGAGACCGAGTGCAAGAAGGAATCAGTAGAGCAAAAAATCAAGGTGCATCAGCCGTTATTTTTCACATCAATCGAGAAAATTACGATGTCTGGAAAATCAATGCTGGCATCAAACAAGCTCTGTTTTGGGATACCGAAAAGCAAATTCAAAAAATATTTTTTGTTGTTAACAGCGAAGAAATTCAAATAGTCACCAGGGAAGAGTGGAAAAATGGAAGATCATTTCAGCGAATTTAAAGAGATTGTAGGGCGCGGATTGCAGAACAATATGCCGCGAGAGGCTAAACTAATTACTTTAGGGCAAATTTTATATGCTGTTACCCGCGACGATATCACCATAGAAGAAGGTTGGCAGCTTGAAGAGATGATGGGCGGCAGAACACAGTGGGAAGAGGCACTTGAGTACAGCGTTTTTGGTTATCCAGTAGATACGGCAACGCCACCTTTAGACAAACCTCTAATTATTGCCGGCAAGACTTTTCATTCTCGGTTGATGACGGGGACGGGAAAATATCGCAGTATCGCAGAAATGCAGCAAAGTGTCAACGCTAGCAGGTGCGAAATTGTTACCGTAGCTGTGCGGCGAGTGCAAACAAATGCTCCCGGCCATGAAGGATTGGCAGAGGCTCTTGATTGGACTAAAATCTGGATGCTGCCAAATACTGCAGGTTGTCAAACTGCGGATGAGGCTATTAGAGTAGCTCGTTTGGGCCGGGAAATGGCGAAACTTTTAGGGCAAGAAGACAATAATTTTGTCAAGTTAGAAGTGATTCCCGATGCTAAATATTTGCTGCCAGATCCGATCGGCACTTTGGAAGCAGCAACACAATTAGTCAAAGAAGGTTTTGCCGTTTTGCCTTACATCAATGCCGATCCCCTGCTGGCAAAACGCCTAGAAGAAGTCGGCTGCGCGACAGTCATGCCTTTAGGTTCGCCGATCGGTTCCGGGCAAGGGATCAACAATGCGGCCAACATTCAAATCATTATTGACACGGTAAAGATTCCCGTGGTTGTCGATGCGGGGATCGGAACTCCCAGCGAAGCGGCCCTAGCAATGGAAATGGGGGCCGATGCACTGTTGATTAATTCGGCGATCGCCAATGCCCAAAATTCCCCCGCGATGGCAAAAGCAATGGGAATGGCTGCAGAAGCGGGGCGGATGGCGTACTTAGCAGGTAGGATGCCGATCAAAGATTACGCGATCGCCTCTTCCCCCGAAACAGGTACTGTCACCTCAAAATAAATTCCTGAATTTTCGTTGGCGCTTTTTTGGTACAGTTGTAGACATCAAAAATATTAAGGATTGTGACTGATGCCTTACATCAAAGATGACGATGGACGCCTGAACAACTTTGCTAAAGAGCCGAAGGTGTATGAAGCCGTACCTCCCAACAAAAATCAGCAACGCAACTACATCATCCTGGGTATTGCAGCAGCTATGTTAGTGGCTGGTTTGGTGTTTGTGGCGGCCTCCGTCTGAAAACTGGCCTGAGACTCAAAGCTGCTTCAAATCGCAATTTAAAATAATCCTTCCGCAAACCATGTTTTCCTTTCCCAAGGAAACATGGTTTTTGTGTTTCAATAAAAGCAGGTAGTCGCGACATTCCTGAAGCGTGCGCTGCGAGCTGAAAAACTAAATAACACAAGCAGAAATTTTGTTTGTTCCTCTGTGCGTTCGGCTTCAGGGACTTGGGCGGCAATTAATCAGACGCGATCGTCACAAACATAAATTTGCCAATTTAAAATCTACAATCCTTTAGTCATCATCGGTGCGATTGACGGCAGTTCGAGTCGAGTTGCAAGTTATGAGTAGATTCTAAGTTTATGAAGTATACCTCGATCGCGAGGGATTGTCGTAGGGACACGGCAGTGCCGTGTCCCTACCTCTGCGGAGCGATCGAGATTTCAACTCTCAACTCTCAACTCTACAATCCAAAATCTACAATCTACAATCTAAAATCTAAAATCTAAAATCTACAATCTACAATCTAAAATCGCCAGACCGTGATGTCTATTCCTTCCCAACAAGTTTCTAGCTCGAACAAGCAGATATACCAACGCTTGAAACAGGCGATCGACCTCAATTTACGCCGTCAAATTTTTATCGCCGCCTGCGATGACTTGTGCTTGCGAGACTGTCTCGCAGCCCGCTTGCACGCAGAATTAGCCACCCGAGACTCCCCGATCGACTACCCGCGATTTGTCAGTTTGGAACTAGACTTGAGCGATCCCAATCCTTGGGCCTCGATCGCCGCGTGGCTGACCCAACACCAACCGCCCCAAAACAAAGGCAGCTACAGCCGTTTGCCGGGATTTCAAATTCTCGGGGCCGAACACCTGACCAGACACTCAGCAGCCGTACAGTGGTCTTTCCTGGGCTATTTGAGAGACATCGAAGCACACCTGCAACTGTGCGAGTCTACTCTGTTGCTGTGGGTGTCGCGTCCTTGGCTGAGTTCGATCGAGCAATCGGCACCGGAATTTTGGCACTGGCGAACCGGAGTATTTGAGTTTGAAGGCGAGCCAACTCCAGCTAAGGGAGACCCAGGGCACTCCGAGGACTTCGGAAACTCCGAAAACTTGGGTTCCTTCCGGGACAGCGGAGACTCCGGCGACAAATTTTTAATATCTTCAGAGTCGGGACAATCCCCAATTCCCCACGAACAATCCCCAATTCCCGATTCTAAATCCGTCGAACTGGCAGATTTGGTTCTAGCAGCGGCTTCTGGGGAGTTGGAAGCAGAAAATAATCCCGCATCGGAGGACAATTCCGGGCCGCTGCAAACTCTGCAATACATAGAGTTGCTGCAAGAACACCAGTGCTGTTCCGAAGCCTTGGCTTTGGCTTATTACAATTTGGGGAATTGCTACCGCGATCGGATTCTGGGGGGAGACGCTTCTTTTCAAAACCTGACAATCGCCATTCGCGCGATCGAGCAAGTGATTGCGTACCTCGAACTCGACACCCATTCGCAGCAAGATCCAGAACCCACGGACGAATGCGCGCGGCTGATCGCCCAATTGACACAAAATTTAACTGACTGCGCCGAGTCCCGCAGTCTGCCGCCAATTTCCGATCTCCTCAACGATCTCGGCACTTTTTACTGGATGCTCTCGCGCGATCGCACGCAGCATAACGCCTCCGATCCGGTATCGGGCCTCGAACGCAGCATCGCCCTCTACATTGAAGGTTTGAATCGAACAGATGACCGGAGTCCACCTCAAACCCGCGTTAGATTAAACAAAAATTTGGGCATCGCTTCGGCAGATTTAGCCCGCTATCGAGACAAGACAGAGAACTTGCAGCAAGCAGTTGCAGCTTACCAACAAGCGCTGCTGGATTTAGACCCCGCAGTAGAACCCCAGCAGTACGCTGCGGCTCAGAATAATCTGGCCACAGCATACTGGAATTTAGCTCAAGACGGCGAGCCGATCGTCTATCTCAAAAGCGCGATCGCAGCTTACACCGAAGCCCTCTCGTGCTACAGTCCCGAACGAGAACCCCTCAACTATGCCGGCGTGCAAAACAACCTCGGTACCGCCTGCTGGAACCTCGCCCAGCACGAACCCTCAGAACTCCTCACCGTCAGGGCGATCGAGGCCTACTGCGAAGCCTTGACATACCGCACCCGAGAATTAGTACCCGCAGCCTGTGCCGCCACCTACAACAATCTCGGCACCGCTTATTGGCATTTGGCAAACCAGTTTCAGCAGAAACAAGCCCGCACGGAATCTTTGCAGCAGGCGATCGCCGCCTACGAAGCGGCCCTGGATATTGCCGGCAAGCTCGATCGAACCCAACTCACCTTTGACACCTTAGCCGCACGCAACAATCTCGGACTAGCCCACTATCAACTAGCTACAGACCCTGATTTCGCCCTCAACAAAGCCGCGCAGACAAGCCATTTAGAAGCAGCGCTGCACCACCAGTTGCAAGTGTGCTCCGCCTGGGGACAACATCTCCAGGACAAAGGGTTAACATATGGGGATAAACTCAACCAGCCGTTGGCGGCCAACTCCCAAGCTGCTGATTCCCGGCAAACAGCATTGAGCTATATTGTTAAAACGATTAGAGCTTTCTATAGCGAATGCGGGCTGCAAGGCCAAAATTTAGCCTTATCCAAAGTTCCCGGAGATTTACTGCCCGAAATCTTGCGTAGGTTATAAATATAGCTATAACTATTAAAAGCTCAATATTTTCGAGATTTGTATCCAGTTTTCTATTATTATGGCTGAATATTCTTGGCTAATTCTTCAAGCAAAGTTGTGGTCATGGCCCCTGTAAAAATTCTTGTGGTTGATGACGACCCGGCAATCCGAAATTTAATTCACCGTTTTTTAAGCCAGCAAGGTTATCAAGTTGAGTCTGGCGAGGACGGTCAGACCGGTCTGGAATTATTTGAGCAACTCAACCCTGACTTAGTAGTTCTAGATGTGAATTTACCCGATACTACTGGCTACAAACTTTGTCAAGAAATGCAAAGACGCACGGGCGTGTTTGTGTTGATGCTGACGAGTAGAACCGATGAAGCTGACAAAATGAAAGGGTTTGCCGAAGGTGCTGACGACTACATTACTAAACCATTCAGTCTTGTAGAGATTGGAGCTCGCGTTGCAGCAATTTTGAAGCGCAAGCGCATAGTTACTCCGGCCCAACAGCAAAGTCTTACCTTTGGACAGCTACTCATAGATCCTGTCCGCCGCGAAGTGATTCTTGCCAGTCAGATAGTTGCTTTGACTGCTTTAGAATTCGACCTGCTGTACTGTTTGGCCAGCAAGCCCGGTCGCGTGTGGAGGCGATCGGAACTGCTGCATGAAGTGTGGGACTACGAATATGTCGGAGCCGATCGCGTGGTGGATGTCCATATCGGTCAAATTCGCCGCAAAATTGAACCAGATGCCAATCAAGTTTCGATGATTCAAACCGTCCGGGGAGTTGGTTACAAGTTTGAGCCCACAACCTAGCAGCATCTTCGCCGGCACGCGGGCCCCAACAAAAGGCAGAAGGCTGTAAGGGCGGGTTCACCAATATCTCCGATCGCGCACTCGATCTGTGTAAACCCGCCCTCTCTCCCGCGCCATAATTCAGATCGATCGACTATCTGATTGCTGGTTCTGCAAATACTCGCGCACGGATTGCGCCCGCTCAAAACCCCTGCGCACGCAATCTCCCAAAGCCACCCCGCCGACGTAGTTGCTGCACAAATACATCCCCGGCAAAGATTTTAAACCGTTCTCGATCTGTTCGAGGCGATCGAAATGCCCCAAATTGTATTGAGGAATTGCCCGCTTCCACACATTCACCGCCAAAACCTTCGGCTGCGCCGCCCCGGGCTTCAGCAAAATCCGAGACAAATCTCGGTGTACCTCCCCAACAATTTGTTCGGCGTCGAGATTGCCAATTTCCGAATCAGTAGCCCCGCCGATGTAACTGCTGAGAGTTTGCCAGCCTGCAGGGGCGCGATTCGGAAATAAACTCGATGTCCAAATCGTCCCCAGAGTGCGAATTCCCTGCCCCCTCGGAATTAAATTTCCAAAACCTACTAATTTACCATTGACATCCGACAGCGGATATGCTAAAACAACGCAGGCAACCGCAGGATAAGTAAAAGCTTGTAAAGCGCTGCTAACGGACGGTTGCAAAGGCTGCAGCAACTCCGCTGCAATATAGGCCGGCGTTGTCAAAACGACGGTGCGGGCCTCAACTTCCTGCTGTCCGTCGGGCGTCGAGAATACCGCAATGTAAGTTTCGCGATCGGTGCGATCGAGCCGAGTCAGGTGCCAGTTCAGTTTCAGCCGATCGGCCAATTGAGCGGCGATCGCCAGCGGCAAAGCCTTCAACCCCCCTTTAAACGAACCCAACTCCCCCGGCTTAGTAGCAGGAACATTCGGGTCAGCAACAATCTTTAGCCCCCCCTTACCAAGGGGGG
>JAUBOG010000223.1:0-10218 GCA_036700105.1 Microcoleus occultus BM001215583 | reverse complement strand
TCCCCCTTCTTAAGGGGGATTTAGGGGGATCTGAATCGATCGCACGACCAAGAAAACAAGGACTCGCCAGTAGGAAAGATTTTATGGAACTTGAGGCTGGTATTACCGATATTTCTACACTACCCGGACTCAGTTCCCTTTGGGCGGAATCTCTCGGCGACCCCCGCATCTGTGTCGCAGTCCTTGATGGGCCAGTCGATCGATCTCATCCCTGTTTGAACGGTGCCCAACTCGATCGCATCCCAACACTGGTTTCGGAGGCTGCGGGCGGCGGAATCATGTCAATGCACGGCACCCACATTACCAGCGTAATCTTCGGCCAGCACGATCGCCCCGTGCGCGGTATCGCCCCAAACTGTCGCGGACTCATCGTTCCCGTCTTCTCGGACGATCGTCAAGGCCCGCTGTCACAACTAGATCTAGCACGAGCGATCGATCGGGCGGTGGAACATGGTGCGAATGTCATTAATATCAGTGGCGGTCAATTGAGTCGATCGGGCGAAGCTGACCCAATGCTAGTAAAGGCCGTGCGTTTCTGCAATGAGAATGGCGTTCTGATTGTGGCCGCAGCCGGAAACGACGCCTGCGAATGCCTCCACGTTCCGGCGGCCCTGCCCTCAGTCCTAGCTGTGGGAGCGATGAATGCCCGAGGACTGCCATTTGATTTTAGTAATTGGGGCGAAACTTACCAAACCCAAGGCATTCTGGCACCGGGTGAAAACATCCTGGGGGCAATTCCGGGGGGCGGTACTGCGCCGAAAAGTGGCACGAGTTTTGCAACTCCGATCGTATCCGGCATTGTTGCCCTACTAATGAGCATCCAGCTACAACGCGGCGAAAATCCCGATTCCCATGCGATTCGCGACGCCATCCTTCAGAGTGCTCTGCCTTGTAATTCAGCATCTGCTTCCGATTGTCGGCGTTTTTTAGTCGGAAGCCTTAACATCCCAGGGGCCTATGCCCTGATTACCAAAGGAGTCAGAAAAGAAATGTCCGATCGATTAGAAGTAACCTGGATTCAACCGAGTGCAGCTACTCCGGCTGACACAGCAGCATACCCAAGTCAGCCAGAGGGAATTCCTGTTGCATCAGAAGCAGCCGCTGCAACTGCTACTGTGACGCGCCCGCAAACACCCGCACATTCTGGCGGCCCAAGTGCGGCTGCGAATCGCACAACATCTGCCAGCGTTATCCCCAGCAGTGTTGTCCCTTCCGAAGGTTGTGGTTGCAACAATGGTTCCAAGCAATTAGTTTACGCGCTGGGTACGCTCAACTACGATTTCGGCAGTGAGGCGCGTCGAGATAGTTTTATGCAGTTAATGCCGGATGTGACTCCCGAAGGTATCCCCTATCCGCCGTCAGACTCCGCCCTGCGCCCTCAACCCGAACCGATACCTTTCTCGCCAAATCCCCACGATGCGCTTCAGATGGTGCGCTATCTGGCAGGTTTTCCGACTCCTTTCGCGTCGCCTGCGAATGCAATTCCCTCAAATTATGCGCCGAATTATCAATATTTAGGCAATCCTTCAGAGGCTGGAAGTTTGATTTGGACGTTAAATATGGAGCTTACTCCTATTTATGCGATCGTCCCGGAAGGCCCCTATGCCAATTTAATTTACGATCGGCTAATCAGCGCCCTAGCCGGACAACTGCTTCAGCGACCAATTCCTGAGAATTTTGCAGGTGGAATCAACGGAGATGCTTATCAGCAAGCTCGAACAACTTTCAGCAATAATTTTGTTTCGCGAGTGTCCATTCCGGGATATCTAACTGGCAAAACAATTACCTTGTTTTCAGGTCAAGTGGTGCCGGTAATTACACCTCAACTGCGAGGTTTGTACGCTTGGCATACAGAAATATTAGTAGAGAATGCAATTGCCACAGAACCAGAAGCAGACCTAACTAGATTAACAGATGCGCTAACTGGTTTTCTCGATCGCATATTTTTCGACCTGCGCAATTTCGGTACAAGTTCTGCCGATCGAGCGCTCAATTATGCCGCCACAAATGCTTTCCAAACTACATCGGTGTTGAGACAAGCAACAGGTCAAGGGATGCAGCTCGATATGATTGATGTCGATCGCAGCCCCTTCTGTCGCATGGATTCCGATTGTTGGGATGTGCGACTCACATTCTTCGATCCAGAGAACAATCGACGGGCAAGAAGAGTTTATCGATTCACGATCGATGTCAGCGATGCGATGCCAGTAACTGTCGGCGATGTCCGCAGTTGGCCGATTTCCTAACCGATTCTAGATTTGAGATTAAGGAGAAAAGACGATGAAATTACCCAAGCAATCAACACCAATTATGCGAGATGAGATGACGGCGGGACGCTTAGCAAAAAAATCCGGTGTTATCCCTCAAATGATGAATTGCCGAGCAGTCTGCAGCGATGCAGGAGCGGGCAGAAAACTCTGCATGAACATCTGTGAAAATCTGTAAATTTGCACGGGCGATCGACAATATTGAACTCAATTCAATAATTAGTATTTACCATGCAACGTTCGGATTGAATCCGCACTTCATCAGAATGATTCATCTCTCTGCTCTCTCACTCTGCGTTCTCTGCGTCCTCTGCGGTTCAATCATTTCGATGCTACCGGAATCGAGATCGATCAAAACAACAAAAGGAGAAATAAATCATGCACGTTCCCAAACAAGCAATGCCCGTACAGCGAGTGCTTAACTCGACTTCCAAATCGATCGGAAACAGTGGAGTAGATCCCAGCATCACCCGGCAAGACATTATGGACTTTCTAGATGGAGTTCAACTCGGTCAACAGATTGTCAATGACGTGCTTTTGAAACCGATTCCAAACATCCTCCAAAGCTTAGGGCCTTTGTTTGGCCTCTAATCCCGCTTTTGATGTCAATTGGGCGGGGGCGGGTTTATGAGATTGTCGGTTTTTGGCAAATATTGTTGGTGAACCCGCCCCTACAGTTCCCGGAATTATGCACAACTTTTGCGATCGATCGCGATCGGAATCCTAGGGTTCGATCGAGCATCTAACGTTCACCAAAAACACAACTATCAGGACAAGAAATCATGCAACTAATCTATCGCGGTGCAATCTACAATTACGACCCTGCTAACGCACCAATCCGCCCTCCAGTTGAGCGTACATCGCCCTATAAATTGATTTATCGAGGTAGTACCTATTGGGTCGATCCAAGTGCGATCGCGGAAACTGCAGCAGAACCAGTGGTTTGTAATTTGATGTATCGAGGTTGCAAGTATCAAGTGCATCGTAACTGAGATTTTGCACCAATATCAAAAACCTGTAGGGGCGGGTTCGCCAAAGACTTTCAAGATAGCAAACAGATTACATAAACCCGCCCTCTCCCCCACGAATAACCCCCAAATAGCCACCATATTGATTATGAATCTTCCCAAACAATCTGCCCCTGTATCAAGAGATGCCATTCCAGGTAAAGATTTAAACCAAAGTGGCGTGACTGCCAGCCTTGGAGAAACAGAATTCAATCGAATTTTCGGTCGCCGAGGAACTTGTAAGTGCGAAAAAAATACAATTACGCGCAATGGTAGACCCACTATAGATATTAATCCTATCAGCCAAAAGCAATGTAACCCTGGGTTTTTACCTCAATGCGATCGGCAAGGAAATTGTCAGTGTAAAAAAACTCAAAGCACTTTCATGGGAGGCATTTTAGGTTAAAAAAACTATTCTTTGATGTGTCTGAAAACTTGTGAATTTCGCTCGACTTTATAAATAGCAAAAGGAGCAAAACTATGAATGTGCCAAAACAATCAATGCCTGTGTTGAGAATCATTCCGTCAATCAGTTATTCAAGTCAGTTTGGAGTCAACTCTAGCATGAGACTGGACGACATGGTGAGAGTGGTGAGGCGATTTTTTAATATTCCCGAACCTTCACCAGGAAGTTGTAGTTGCCAAGCTGCTGAAACTGTGCTTGGTAGTTTAGAGCATTTTCCTGTCAAGAATCGATGTAACCCTGGATTTGCACCTCAATGCGATGGGAATTTAGGGTGTTTCTGTGTAGACAGTCCTCTAGTCGAGAATAGTGGGCGTGTAGTCACCTAAATCCCAAAAACAGGAGATAGAAAAAGGAGCAAAACTATGAACATACCAAAACAATCAATGCCTGTAATGAGAATCCTCCCATCAGTCAGTTATTCAAATCAGGTTGGAGTCAACCCTAGCATGGGACTGTTTGACAAGATGAAGCAATTAATTAAAGGAAAAGGAACCTGCACTTGCCAGGATCGAGAATTCGTAGCCAACGGTGTGATCGTTAGTCCTACTACTAGTAATTGTAATCCTGGATTTAGTGCTCAGTGTGATGTTAGTGGGGGGTGTAACTGTGTACAAAGCCTTCAACCGCTTCCAAATAACGGGAGCGTTACTCGAAATTTCAAGGATTTTGCAGAAGTTCAGACTTTTCTGCGAGCAATCAATCAGGTGGGGTAATAGGAACTAAAGGAGACAAAGCAATGCACGTACCAAAACAATCCATGCCTGTAATGAGAATCCTTCCGTCAATCAGTTACTCAAGTCAATTTGGAGTCAGCCCTAGCCAAAGAGGAATCAAGTTCATCAATCAATTATTCGGTCTTAGAGGAACTTGTAGTTGCCGGCCTAGATTCATCGATCCAGACGGTGTAACCATTGAACCCGATCCCAATGGAAGTCAATGTAATAGTGGGTTCGCTCCTCGATGTTTGCCGACTGGAGAATGTAGGTGCGAGAAAGAAGGAGATGTCTTGAACTCGGGAAGGGCTGTTCGAGAGTTCAATACTATACAGGAAATGATGATGGCATTTAATCCCTCGGAGTAGTTCCCTTTGAAAGCTTCGCTGCAACTGCGATCGCGACTCAGACAACTACTCCAAAAAACTACTCAAAAAAGGAGAAAAAAACGATGAATATTCCCAAACAAGCTACACCCATAATCAGGAACACACTAGCCCACTTCAGCCGTAGCAGGCAAGTGTCAGGTATGAGCATTACAGGCATCTTGCCCAGTCAATGCAGCTGTAAACCAACGAATATTAGTCCGGGTATTCGTGGTTGTACCTTAACAGTAAATAACTGTCCAAATGATCCCCTTACAGGTCAGCAACTCACCGCAACTTGCGTTCCAGTGGGACAATCAGGAAGTACCTGTGCCTGCCAGTGTCAACAGCCTCAGAGAACAGTTGTTAGGGAATCTCGGAATATGTTCGATCGGGTTTTTGGAGAGGTTTCGCTGCCGTAAGTTCTCCAATGAGCTAGTAAGATGCTCTCTTCGACAGCGTAATGCACCGACCCCCGATCGACTACAAAAGAGGTTTCTTAAACCTGCGCTTAGAAAAGAGCGATCGCCTAAAACTTCAAAAAATAGGCAAGAAAAAGCAGCCCAAAAGACCGATCGAACAAATATACCCTTACAGGAGCAACTCAAATGGCAACCTTTACAGTGACTCGATTCGACGATGTTGTTGACGCCAACGACGGACAAACCAGCTTGCGGGAAGCCGTTAATGGGGCGATCGCTTCCTTTGAAGATGACACCATTAATTTGAATGGGATTGCACAGCTTAACCAGCCGATCGTTATCACCTCCAATCCCGGGAGAATTACCTTTCAAGGCAATGGTTCCAACACCAGCGGTTTCAATGGGCAAAATCGCACCCAAATTATTTCTGTGGATAGAGCTGCAGCCAGCTTCTCTAACCTGGGGTTTTACAACGGCTATGCCTACGGTGGGGATGGCCAGAAGAGCGGTGGTGGCGGTTTGGGGGCGGGTGGTGCCCTGTTTATCAATCGTGGCGATGTGAGTGTTAATCGAGTGGCTTTCGGCGGCAACCGGGCAGTGGGCGGCAATGGCGGCTTTAACCTCCAGGATGGTGGACGCGGAGGCAACGACTCTGAATTTGGTCAATCTGGCTTCAGGGGCGGTGCCGGTGGAGGTAATCTGTTTGGAGCCTCTCCCGGTAACGGCGGATCGGCAGGACCGGGCGGCCTGATTCTCTCAGATGCCGTTGGACAAGCTGGACGCGCTGGCGGCAACGGCGGTGCGGGCAACTATGGTGCTGGAGGAGGAAGTGGCGGCGGTGCGGGCGGCGGTGCGGGCGGTGCAGGATTCTTCCGCGAAAGTGCGTTCGGTGGTAATGGAGGAACTGGCGGCGGCGGGGGTTTCGGTGCCGGGGGTGGCGGGGGCGGCGGTGGTGGTGGCAGCGGTGCCAACGTCCTTGGTGGTACGGCTAGAACCGGTGGTGCTGGTGGCCGCGGGGGGACCGGGGGTGCCTTTGCCGGATCTGGGGGTTCTGGTAGTGCTGGTGGCAATGGCAGCGTCACCTTTTTGGGTGACAGTCCCGGAGCAGGCGGCTTTGGTGGACGGGGCGGCGGCGGTGCCGGTTTGGGTGGTGCCGTATTCCTGTCGGAGGGCGGACGCTTTATTGTAGGGAACAGTTCCTTTTCCAAAAACTCTGCTATGGGTGGAACAGGCAACCAGAATGGACAGGGGCGAGGCGGTGCTATTTTCGTCCAATCTGGCGGCACTTTGACTCATAACAACGTAACCTTCACCAACAACACTGCATCAACGGGAGATAACGATAGCAATGTCTATCCAGTCAAAGTCAACCGGGGCGATGGCACGATCGCAGTCGAAGACTTTACCGGCGTAGGGCGTGGCGACAGTCCATCGGAAGAAGTCCTATCTACCTTTGATGAACTGGTATTTAAAGGAGCCGATTTAATTGCTAAAAATTTGTTATTAACTCAAATCGGTGCAGATTTAGAAGTCAGTTTTGAAGGAGTTGACGATACCAAAGTTATCCTGAAAGATTTCGCTCTAGAGAATCTGGATAACTTACCAATTCCTGGCGGTCAGCACGGACAGGTTGGCAACATTGTATTTAGTGACGCTCCCCTACTTCGGGACAATTTAGATGTCTTTGATGCGGATTCAACTCAAGACCAGATTTGGAATCGGAACACGGTCACATTCCTCAATGACCTGAACAATAATGTGCGCGGCTTTGCCAACTCGAATGATGTAATTAACGGTCAAGGTGGTAATGATACCATTCGAGGCATGAATGGTGACGATCTCCTGCGCGGTGGTGATGGCAACGATATCCTCGATGGCGAAGTTGGAGCCGATATTCTCATCGGTAATGCAGGGAATGATACTCTGCATCTAGGAGGCGGTCGCGATGTCGATACTGTTGTCTATCGCAGTGGAGATGGTAGCGATGTCATTCACCAGTTCGATCGGCGTGATGGGGATTTACTTCAGTTTGAAGGAATTGAGGCGATCGATCTCATCGTCACGGGTGGCAGCACGTTCTTGCATCTGAGCGATCGCATTGCAGGCAATAGCGGCTTTGGTTCCGGTCAACTTCTTGCCGAATTGCGCGGTGTAACTGGCTTCACGGCAAACAACATCGGTCTAAATCTAGCTGCTGCCAATACTGCTCAATTTTTGTTTGCATAGCCAGAAATCAATTCATGACTTACGCAAGGAACACGATTTTATGTCATTACGAGCGACAGCGAAGTAATCGCAAAAACCGATTTTGTGTTGCGAGTGCGTAAATTCTAAAATTCCATCTATCTCTGGGTGCGTTAGCGACAGGATAACGCACCCTACTAGCAACTCCAAAACAGGTTTATTAAATTCAGCAGCCTATCGAAACTTATGACTAAAGTTAATTTCAAAGCAAATCTCATCAGAGAAACTCAAACGATCGGTTCAATTTATTTCAGTTATGACGATGCCGCTGGTTCAATGACTATTGGGCAAGAATTCAGCAATAACAGAAATTTTTTTTTCTTAACCAGCTTGATTCTGGAAATCAATGCAGGCACATCGAGACTCCCAGGATTTGAGAATAGAATCAGCTTAGATCTGTCCGATCGATTAGCCGGATTAAATCTGGCCTACTTTGAGCCAGAAAATAAAGCCAGCAAAAGTTTCGGAACAGTTCAACAGGTTGAAAAAGCATTCTTCAGTATGTGGATTTTTCCGATCGCGTCTAGCGCGAATTTTTTAACAGATGGTATATCGTGGGGTATCGATCGATTGGGTACATTATCAATGGCAGATGCAGATGTTTCTGGTTTAGTTGGAGCCGCTGAAATCGTGACTCCGATCGTCAATGAACCCATTCCTCTCATAGGTGTAAAATTTCCCAAACAGTCTTCACCGGTGATTAGAAAGAGGAATTCCGATCGCAATTCTGGAAGGTTCCTAGACCCAGCTAACTGTGGTTGTCACATCCTATCTGAACCCTCAATAACCAGGTGTTTTATATTATGTGGTATTTTGTCGAATTGAATCTATACAGGACTAAGGCAAAAAATAGATTGCGGATGGGAGCTGAATCAGCTTGAAATTACAATTTTTCATCGATCGACATTATCTCCAAAGGTTATTGAAAAATCGGAACGTTGGGAGTGCATCTCTATTTTGCCAGGGCGAAGCATTCCGGCAGACAATTTATTAGTCAGAACCAGAGCTTTACCGCTGGAATGCTTCGCCCATACAAATATATTTTAAAAAATGAGATGCACCCAATGTTGGTCTAAACTTGTACCTGCATTCACTGTTTTAGCCTGTGACTTGAGATTGCTGTACCGATTCTCAACAAAAATATAGAATTTGTTCTAAAATTGTTAAAATAATCTGTAGGTGCGGATCTGCTCGTGTTTAATGGAACTTGCAGATTATGAGAAAGCGACGCACCTTACTTACCTGAGAAAGGTTATATAATGACTGTTTCACAAGTTGCTGTTATGTCAATTATTGAAATTGCCCAAAAAACGCGCCAAGCTGCTAGAAAATTGGCAGTTTTGTCCTCAGATGCCAAAAATCAAGCTATTGAAGCTATTGCTAAAGCTTTAGAAGCTGCTGCGCCTTCGATTGCGGCTGCGAATGCGGCGGATCGACAAGCGGCTGAAGCGGATGGAATTGCCAAACCGCTGTACGATCGCCTGAAGTTGGATGAAAGCAAGTTGAAAAGCGCGATCGCGGGCGTGCGGGACGTTGCGAAGCTCCCAGAGCCGATCGGTGTTGTGCAAATTCACCGCGAATTAGATGCAGGATTGATTCTAAAGCGCGTCACCTGTCCTTTGGGCGTTTTAGGAATTATTTTTGAAGCGCGCCCAGAAGCCTTAATTCAGATAGTATCCTTGGCAATTAAATCGGGAAACGGCGTGATTCTCAAAGGCGGCAAAGAAGCAGTCCGTTCCTGCGAAATATTGACAAAAGTCATTCACCAAGCATTAGCAGAAACCGCAGTCAATCCCGAAGTCGTGCAGTTGCTAACCACGCGCGAGGAAACAATCGAACTGCTAAAAATGGATGAATATATAGACTTGATTATTCCCAGAGGTTCCAACTCTTTCGTGCAGTTCGTGCAGTCAAATACCCGCATTCCCGTCTTGGGGCACGCCGACGGAATTTGTCATTTGTACGCAGACAAAGCGGCGGATATCAACAAAGCAGTAGAAATTGCCGTCGATGCCAAAACTCAGTATCCCGCCGCGTGTAATGCGATTGAAACTTTGTTGGTTCACAGGGTTCTCGCCCCCAAATTTCTGCCCGCAGTTGCCGAAGCATTGCAGCAGAAAAAAGTCGAACTGCGGGGAGACGAAATTACCCGCGAAATCTTAGATATTGCCCCAGCCACCGAAACAGATTGGTCTACAGAATACAGCGATTTAATCTTGTCCATCAAAATAGTAGATTCTGTAGAAGAAGCAATTAATCACATCAATACTTACGGTTCTAGACACACAGATGTCATTGTCACCGAAGATAGCCAAGCCGCCGAGACATTTTTAAATGGAGTCGATGCGGCCGGAGTTTATCACAATTGTTCGACTCGATTTGCCGACGGTTTCCGCTACGGTTTCGGTGCAGAAGTAGGGATTAGCACGCAGCAAATGCCGCCTCGCGGGCCTGTTGGTTTAGAGGGGTTGGTAACGTATAAGTATCGAGTGGTTGGAGATGGTCATATTGCGGCTAGTTATGTGGGAAATGAAGCCAAGGAATTTACTCATCGGGATTTGTAAAATTCAAAAGTTTGGCTGACTTATTATTTAAAATAGCAAAGGATGCGACGCTAAACCCGCCCGCACACAGCAGATAATCCCGATTGATATCAATTCCCGCTGCGCCGGAATGATATAGAGGACACGGCAGTGCCGTTTCCCTACACCAGATTTATTGTAGGGAAACGGCA
>JAUBOG010000222.1:0-10235 GCA_036700105.1 Microcoleus occultus BM001215583 | reverse complement strand
CTGTAACTCAACAAACAAAGCCCGCGCGCGCGGGCTTTGTTTGTTGAGTTACAGGTTTTAAGCGGAGGATGTGAATTGTGGATTTCAGTGGCCGCCTTTGAACTTGCGGCGCAACGCCGCTTTTTCCCGCTGGCGAGTACGGGTGCGAACCGTCGCATACTCCGCAGGAAAGCCAACCACAGGAATCACCTGATCCTTGCGTTCTTCTTCCAGATTCTTGAGTTCGGTATAATCAACCCAGTGAATGCAATTCACCGGACAAGTATCGATCGCCTCAGCAATCAATTCTTCAGAATCCCCGTCTTGTCGAACTACGCGCGATCGCCCGTAATCCGGCTCGATGTAAAATGTATTGCGGGCAACGTGAGCGCAGTGCTTGCAGCCGATGCAGGTAATCTCGTCAACGTAAACACCTTTTTGGCGCAGCGCGCCGCCCAACTCCGGTTCTAAACCAGAGCGATCGGGCGCATCCCGCAAAAAACCGCCCAATTCCGGCTCTAAACCGGAGCGATCGTCGCTGCTGTCTGTTTGGAATGGAGAAAGCTCAGACATTGACACCTCTTCCAATAATAAATAAGTCCGCACAGGCGGACTTTGATGAGACAAAATTGCCAAAATCTCGAAAAATTATCAAGCGCACCAGCGCTGAACCACCAAGCGGATCGAACCATCTTGGTTTTGCTTTTGCTCGGAAACTTGGAAACCCTGTTTGGCGCTTTCACTTACCACTGTATGGTAAGCGTAGCGCTGAGTCACCTTATTCAGAAAACGGTCTACAGACCAAGCTTGCTGCCAAAATTGCAAGTCAGCCACCAATTCATACTCAGTCCCGTTCCAGCTAAAACCGAGGTCGTAGCCGTTTTGTTGTTCGATAACTACTTCAGCGGTGCTGGTGAGGCCGCGATAGCCGCGCACCTCTGTCGGGCCCGACTTCCAGTCGATACCCAAGTCAGTTAAAGCAGCTTCCAAAGAATTCAAATTGCGGATCTGGGTCTTAATTTGGCTAAAGTGTGACATGGTGATTCCAAAAAAATTTAAGTGAACTCAACAAAAAAAGTTACCAATCGCTAAAAGCGACTTGGGCTGTCGCTTCGGCTGACTGATTCAGCACCTGGGCGAAATATTCAGATGTAGACTCTTGATGAAGCACAACTCCAAGCTGAGCTTCGATCGCAGCCGTTACCTCAGCGCAGGAGGCGCCGACGATGCCAGTAACTTTTTCCTGGACGCGGCCATCTGGATAAATTACAAATTCTAGTGTTTCCATAATCCTGGCTGACTCAATAGGAACGGTGGTACTAGACATCGGTAGCAGTAAGCTGGCGACGATGCCTGCTGAAGTCGCTTCTCGATGTTGGCGTTCCTCGCGAACCTCTAAATCAATTTTGACGAATTGATAGGTTGCGAGTCACAACTTAACAAAAGTTATTAATATCTAGAAGCATTACGTCAGTTATCTGTAAAGTTTCGCGTACTTTGTGACATCAGTCAATGGATTTTGGATTTTAGATTTGAGATTTTAGAGGGGAGTCGGCAGCCTGTAACGTTCTGCGGTCGATCGATTTTGGATTTGAGATTTTGGATTTCAGGGGCGATCCCGGGGGCTGTAACCTTCTGCGGTCGATCGACACCCTCTCAAGCAACCAGTGCCATCACCTGCCGCACCGGAATTTGCACTGCAAACTCTGTTCCCTGCCCCAGAGTGGAATTGCACTCAATCTTACCGCCGTGTTTTTCAGTGACAATTTGATGACTGATCGACAATCCCAAGCCAGTGCCTTTACCCACGGGTTTGGTGGTGAAAAACGGATTGAATATTTGAGAGCGAATTGGTTCCGGGATACCGACTCCATTATCGGCAATGCTAATCGCGATCGAATCAGCATCATCGATCGAGGTGCCGATGGTAATGGTAGGTTGTTGGTGCTGCCTGACGCCTGATGTCTCCAAGGCATCGATCGCATTGCTGAGGAGATTCATAAATACCTGGTTGAGTTGACTCGGGTGGCATTCGACTTCCGGTAATTTCCCGTAGTTTTTGATGACTTGGATGGCAGGAAAATCGGGTCTGGCTTTAAGACGGTGTTGCAAAATCAACAGAGTGCTATCGATACCTGCATGAATATCGACGGTTTTGCACTCGGCTTCATCCAGGCGGGAGAAGTTGCGCAGCGAGAGCACAAGTTCGCGAATCCGATCGCTGCCCATTTTCATCGAACCCAACATCTTCCACAAATCTTCTTGCAAAAATTCCAGCTCCAACTCTTGTGCCCGCTCTCGGATTTCTGCTACCGGATCGGGATAGTGTTTCTGGTACAGTTGCACAAAGTCCAACAGCTCTTGAGTGTATTCTTTGAGATAGTTCAGGTTGCCGTGAATGAAATTCACCGGATTGTTGATTTCGTGCGCCACTCCCGCCACCAATTGGCCCAGGGCAGACATTTTTTCACCTTGCACCAAGTGCATTTGGGCTTGCTTGAGGCTTGCTAATGCCTGGTTGAGTTCGTAGGTGCGCTGTTCGGCGATCCGCGTGGCATTCCGCAGTTGGAGATGCACCCGAATGCGTGCCAAGACTTCTTCATACTGGATCGGCTTGGTGATGTAATCCACAGCACCCAGACTCAGCCCCTTAACCCGATCGACCGAGTCGCAGAGGGCAGTCATGAAAATCACTGGAATATCGCGAGTGTCAGGATTGGCTTTGAGCCGCACGCAGGTTTCAAAGCCGTCGATTCCTGGCATCATCACATCCAGCAAAATCAAATCTGGCTGGGACGATCGCACTCGCTGCAAAGCGGTTTCACCATTTTTGGCGATCGCCACCCGGTAGTTTTGTTCGCTCAATACATCGAACAATACTTGGAGATTGCTCGGGGTATCGTCTACGACTAAAATTGTGTTTTCTTGAGAAATAGAATTGATTAACATTAGTTTTCTTGTCAAAGTTTGTAGTAAATTCGAGCTAAGAGTGTCAATATAAATACCAAAGAAACCGCATTTTTGACGAGCATTAAAGTCTCAAATGCAATTCTTGATTCGGTAAAAAAAACCAATTTCTGCATCTGGGACTTGTAGCATTTAAACCCCTGTCTCGATCAGACGAATAATCGCTTCCTCATCAAACTGTTGGCTCAATTCTAGAACTCGGTTCGCAAAGGCAATATATTCAGGCGCTAATTGCTTCAGGCGATCGGCTTCCTGCTGAATATCGCTCATAAAACCACCCTCGGCAGCGAGATAGAGGGCCGCTAGTTCTTCGGCCGGCGGCATCACGATCCTAGCCTCACCGGCTGTGCTGGCAGTAATTTGAATCACATCAGGCTCGGTTTCTTCGTAAATCCACTGCAATCCTAAATGTCGCTGCAATTCGGCAAGCAACCCCGTAAACTCGATCGGCTTCGGGAAAAAGCTATTGCACCCTGCATCCAGGCTTTCCTGTATATCCACCTGAGACAGAGTGGCCGGAGAAGCAATAATCGGCGTAGTCGCAAAGTCGGGCAGTTGTCGCAGGCGGCGAGTCATTTCTAAGCCATCCATCCGGGCCATATGGACATCGGTAATAATCAAATCTGGTCGCAGTTGAATGGCGATGTCTAAGCCAGCTTGTCCGCTGTCGGCTTCTGCCATTTTAAATCCCAGCGGTTCCAGCATATTTACTGCTACCAGACGGTTTTCTTGGCGATCGTCAATCACCAGAATTTTGCGCCGATCGCCCTGATAGCCAATGACTTTTCGATCGGCGATCGCGTTTTGTGTCATCCAATCCGATGCTGGAAGCAAGTCTAGCTCAAACCAGAAGCTGCTGCCGAAGCCGATCGCGCTCTCGACGCGAATTTCGCTCTGCATCTTGTGAATGATTTGTTGGCTGATGGCAAGTCCCAGCCCAGTACCTTCGCTGTTGCGATCGCGCTTTCCGGCTTGCTCGAATGGCAAGAAAATCGCCGATAATTTTTCTGGGGCAATACCGAGTCCGGTATCTTTAATCTGGAAGCGAATCCGTTGAACCCCACCGAATTCGCTCCCTTCGCCGATCGGTTCAACTCGGAAAGTAACGGTGCCAAAGTCAGTAAACTTGACAGCATTGCTGAGCAAATTCAGCAGCACTTGCCGCAGCCGTTTGTCGTCAGCATGGACGGCAGTCGGCAGATGACTGGCCGGCTGATAGTGAAACTCGACGCCCTTTTGTTCTGCCTTGAGGCGGCACATATCCACAGTGGAAGAAAGGAAATTTCCCAGGTGGAAATCTAGGGGATAAAGTTCCATCTTTTGCACTTCCAACTTTGACAGTTCCAGAATGTCGTTAATCAGGGTGAGTAAATGGGAACCGCATTGATAAATTACCTCTAATCCTTTCATCTGTTTAGAGGTGGTGGCGGGATCGCGCTGGAGGATTTGGGCATAGCCGAGGATGCCGTTGAGCGGCGTTCTCAGTTCGTGGTTCATGTTGGCAAGAAATGTACTTTTGCTGCGGTTGGCGGCTTCGGCGGTTTCTTTAGCCTGCTGCAATTGGTCGATCGCTTTTTCCAAATCTTCGGCTTGCTGCCGCAGTTGTTGCTGGTATGTTTCTACTCGTTCAGCCGCCGCTTCAATTGTACGGGCAAGGAATTGGATTTCGTTATCTGGCAATCCACCAGGCATCACAAAACGATCGATGCCATTTCTGTCAGTAACTGCCTTGTTCAAACGTTCGAGTGGATTTAACACACTTCGCTGAATCATTACTGTCATCAGCGCCAAAATAGCTGCCATTCCAACGATCAGAGTGAGGGTAGAGGTAGAGAAGGCTTGCCACGCCTGCTGGCGCAATTCTGCGACATCGAGAATCGCGATCGCCAAACCGCGTCGGTTTCCCTGACGAAACAGCGTGCTGCTAAAGGGCCAAATTTGTACCAATACTGGTTTACCACCGATCGCGGTTCTGAAACTGATTTCAGCACCCGTCACAGAAGCCTGTTCTAATACTTGAGTTAATTGTGGATGAATTGCAACGTAGGGGCGATTTTGGAGTTCCGAGCCGCTGCGAACCAGGGTTTGTCCGTTGGGACTGACGATCGCGACTTCCAGCACTGCGGGCAGGATACCGTAGTTTTGCACCACTCGCTTGATAATGCTCGTATTCCCCAGTTCGATCAATCCTTCCGTGGAAAACCCCACCCCCAGGGTAATAGATTGAGCGCGTTGTTGCAGCTCTTTCTCTAGTTTTGATTGAATTAAAAAGTAGTTCAATCCCAATGTGGTCAAGCCTACCGTTGCTAGAGAAATCCCAAAACCCATCAATAATTGGCGGGATAAATGACTTTTAGATGACTTCTGGCTCATGACTTCCATCCTGCCATTGCTTCATTGACGAGGCTGCCATCTATCTTGACATCTTCCCTGATCGCCCTACCGTGGCGCGGATCGGATTGCAGCAGTTGCACGAGCTCTGTTTTTGCCGAATTGAGACGACCATTTTCTGCAAACATCCGCCGGTTCAAAGTAATATTTCCTGGCTTTAACCCAGCATAATCGCGGGCAAAAGATTCACCGCTTTGTCCCAGTTTTTCCCCCACGGTCTCAAACACTTTTGTCGGAGAAGTTTCAACTGCGTGCATCACATCAAACCATGCCAGCATCAATTGTTTTAGTTGTGCTTTTTTCGCTTTCACTCTACTGTCACTAGACATCAAAATATCAATCACCAAACTGTCTACTTGCTTGGTGGTATAGAGCGCATTGCCCTTAATCTTCTTCGCTATTTCCCCTAGCAGCGGTTGCCACAGCACCGCAGCATCGATGCCACCAGTCTCAATTTTCTCGGCTGCTACATCATTGGAATAATCGAGAATTTGAACTTCTGAGGGTTTAATTTTATGGGCGATCAAGGCTTCTAGCAAAATTAAATGGTTGACAGTTCCTAACTTTGCTCCTACTTTTTTGCCGCGCAAATCTGCTACGGATTTAATTTCTGGCTTGGCAACAATTCCGTCAGCACCCGCAGAAATATTGGTCGTCATTAACACTAAAGGCGTGCCATCCCCCGGCTCGGCCTGCATCACATCCCACAAAGACACAAATGCCGCATCTAATGCACCGCGCATGACTGCCCGGCTGGCATCTTGCTGGTTTTCAAATCGTATCAACTCAACTTCTACTCCTCGCTGCTTTAAGATTCCTGACGGTTCCGCATAGAATGCAATGTCAAATCCTACCCAACTTGTAATTCCCACGCGCAGCGGTTTGAGAGGTTGATTTTGCCAGGGGTTGCAGGCATTGGTGAGAAAGGTGAGGGAAAGAGCGATCGCAAACAAACACAAACCAGTAGGTTTGAGACCTAAACTTAACTTTTGTTTACACCAAATACTCAATTTGTCGGTAATCTGGACAACTTTCATGAATGCCAATCTAATTTTATAAAATGTTTATTCTATTCTAACCGCTGTCAAAATTTTAGCCAGCATTAACCAGTGTTTTTGTACTAGCAGGTTGCTGCTGCTAGCGGTCTGTACTGTGTTGGCGATCGTGCTAAGTTTAGTAACTTATTTAAAACAGGTAAAATCTTTCAAACTGAGCGAAACCAAACCACCCCTACCGCCGTTTCCTCTCTTAAGTGCTAAAACCAAAGTTCAAGCCGCAGAAGATACTTGGAACAGCCGCGATCCAGAACGAGTAGCCTTAGCCTGCACCGAAAATTCGCAGTGGCGCAACCGCGACGAATTTTTCAGCGGTAGGGAACAAATCAAAGCTTTTTTAACACGCAAATGGGCAAAAGAATTAGACTACTGTTTGAAAAAAGAACTGTGGAGTTTTCCAGAAAATCGATCTAGTAAGGTGCGCCGCTTTTAGAGCCAATCTGCAAGTTCCATTTCCGATCCGGTTGGCCGTTGAAACCGATAGATAGAGAGCAGACCAATAAAGGCGCTAGCCTGACAAATGTACATGAATGATTTAGGATTGCTATAGGATCGGTATACTGGAATTGAGCCGCAAATTGAGCGCTGAATATAATTTTTACATCTGCTGAATCTTCTCCGTTTTCTGTTTGTATCGCGGTTCAATTGATTGCAATTTTTATAAAATTTGGTGGATTTTTTCCGCAATAGATTTGAAGTTTATGCCAGCATAAAAAAGAAAAATTAATACAAAAAAAGCAATAAAATACCTAAAATAAAAGCTTATTTATTGTAATGAATTGTGATTTTTTTGGTCTCGAAAATATTTTTATATCGAACTAAAAAAACCGCATCAGTATCAAGGCTACTCAACAGCGGGAAACTAGAAGATTTATAAATATCTTGATTTAAGTGATTTCTGAGCATTTGCAGCACCGGCTTTGATCCCCGCAGGCCACCAGACAACAGCCGATCGACTGCTTCTGACTGATGACTTCCTTAAAGACCCTTTAAGATATAGAGAACAAGATAAATTTAAAAGCGCAATGACCTCAACCCTGCTCAAATCCTCCTCCCGATCGCCCATCAACGCCCCAACAGTCCGCCATTTCCCCAACGGCTTGACAGTGATCGCCGAACACTTACCGGTCGATGCGGTTAACCTCAGCGTGTGGCTCAATTTAGGCTCGGCCGTCGAACCAGACGAAATTAACGGCATGGCTCACTTTTTAGAACACATGATTTTTAAGGGAACTCCGAGCATCAAGAGCGGCGAATTTGAGCGGGCGATCGAACAGCGCGGCGCAGTCACCAATGCTGCTACCAGCCAAGACTACACTAACTATTACATCACCACAGCCCCCAAGGATTTTGCCGAACTAGCTCCCCTGCAAGTCGATGTGTTGCTCAACGCCAGCATTCCCGACGACGCCTTCGATCGCGAACGGTTGGTAGTCTTAGAAGAAATTAGACGCTCGGAAGACAATCCGCGCCGCCGCACCTATCAGCGATCGGTGCAATTAGCCTTTGAAGTCCTCCCCTACAAGCGACCGGTACTCGGCCCGACTTCGGTAATCGAACAGCTTAGCGCCCAACAAATGCGCGATTTCCACAGCAGCAAATACCGGCCAGCGGCGATGACAGCCGTAGCTGTAGGCAATTTGCCGGTCGAACGGCTAATAGAAATTGTGGCAGAGAGTTTTGCAGCAAAAAGCACAGCACGAAACGGCAACATAAATCTGCCGTCTGCAGATACCATTCACCCGCAATTTCCAAGCCCAACCTACGGGAAAGAATTGCCATTTACAGAAACAGTCCGCCGCGAATTTGTAGACTCTGCCCTTCAGCAAGCCCGACTGATCGTGATGTGGCGGGTACCCGGTTTCGTGGAAATGTCCGAAACCTATGCCCTCGACGTTTTGGCGACAATATTGGGTCACGGCCGCACAACTCGCTTGGTTCAGGATTTGCGCGAAGATCAAGGGCTAGTCTCGTCAATTTCCGTCAGCAACATGACTCTCGGACTCGGCGGCGTATTCTCGATTTCCGCTCAACTAGCGACAGAAAACTTGCGGGCCGTGGAATCAGCCATCGTCGGACACATCCGCACTCTCCAAACCGAACTGGTGACAGATGCCGAAATTTCCCGCATCCGCACCCAAGTAGCGAATCGGTTTGTGTTTAGCAACGAAACTCCGAGCGATCGGGCAAGCTTGTACGGTTACTATCAGTCGATGGTAGGAGATATCGCTCCCGCACTCAACTATGCCGCCTGCATTCAAGCTCTGACAGCGCAGGATATCCGGGAAGCCGCCGTCAAATATCTGTCTCCCGACGCGATGGGTGTGGTGGTAATTCGCCCCGGCGAAGCATAAAGAAAGGAAAGTTCGCCCCAAGGCCAGCAATTCTACCACCGCTCTGCTGAAACAGGCATCTAACGGCCTTCAACAGAAACAAGACCGGCGGGTGCTAGGGATTTTTAGTCAATAGCGCGTAAAGTTCGATCGGCTCTCGCCTTAAAGGTTTGTATCAAATAATTAATATCAAGCCTTTAAGGTACCGACGATCGGCAAAATAACTCTATTTTTATGAGACGATAAACTGGGAATTATTGACAGTCGAGCAATTTAGTCTAGAGAAACCGGATCGATCGGCATCGCAATTCTCAAATCTAAAATCTAAAATCTAAAATCGATTGACACGGGTAGGCAAACATGAGATTACAAAATTTTCTAAATTCAAAAATTAGGTATGATGCTAGGGCGATCGCCGCTGACGACGACCTCAGCCGCCAAATTCAAAGCCGCCTCATAGACTTAGGTTTGCTGAAACCCCCAGTAGATGGCGTATTTGGCCCTCTGTCTACCGCCGCCCTCCACCGGTTTCAAACCCTGATGAAGTGCGGCGAACCGGGTTTTTTGGGAGCAGTCACAGCCAAAAAACTGATCGAAGCCAAACCGGCGGACATTCCAAAACCTGCGATCGTGCTGAAAACGGTTAGAGACACCGTTTTCAAATCAAAACCGCTGGCGTCTTCTCAACTTCAGGAGTCGGAAAAACAAATAATACCGGCCGGAAAACAGTTTGAACTCTTGGCTTTTGCTCCGATTCGCGGCCATGTGAGAGTTGCTCTGCGCAACGAGTCTTTCAAAGGTTCAGGGATTTGGTATGTTTACGGCCCGCACGCTCAAATTACTCAAGACGGGGTTCTGCTTTATCCCAAACCAAATCCGCCTACTGTCAGACTTGGCATTCCTTACCGATCGCAAATGGATAACTTGTACAATCCTACAGGCGCTTGCAATGTAACTTCAATAGCGATGTGTCTCGACTTTTTGAGAATTCCCCGGCGCAAAAGAACCGGACAATATGAAGACGAACTCTACGAATATGCGATCGCCAAAGGTTACAGTCGCTGGGACCCGTACGATTTAGCAAAGATTGCTGTAGATTACGGTGCCAAGGATTTCTATACCGAGAATGCAACTATTGATGACGTTCAAGATTGGCTGGCCAGCGGAAATCCGGCTGTAATTCACGGATACTTTACGTCTTTCGGTCACATTATAGTTGCCGCCGGCTACGACAGCGAAGGATTCTTCGTTCACGATCCCTACGGCGAGTGGTTCCCAAGCGGTTACGACACAACTGTCAGCGGCGCTTACTTGCACTATTCCTATCGCTTAATCCGCAATGTATGTATGGCTGACGGGAATTTTTGGGTTCATTTTATCTCGAAGTAATTGGTTATTTGTTATTAGTTATTGGCCAAACAGGGCATTGGTAATCGGGAATTGGTGATTGTTAATCGAATTCTCGATCCCCCTAAATCCCCCTTAAGAAGGGGGACTTTGAATGCTCTTG
>JAUBOG010000221.1:0-10286 GCA_036700105.1 Microcoleus occultus BM001215583 | reverse complement strand
CCTCGATTGTCGCTCTTTTTTAGGATTGGCAGGTGGCGACGCACCCTACAGCTTTACATTCGTTACATCCGTTACATCCGCTACAAAATCCGCTGCCGAACTTCCTTCTTCAAGGATTGCCAAAAGTATTGATTTGGCCGCCGCCAATATAGCGTCCCGGAGTCAGGGAGCGGGGTGTAGAAAAGGGTTGCGGTTGAGGCCCCACGCCCTGATTCGTGTTTTGGGGAACAGCTCCAAAGTTCGGCTGGCTTGGCAAATTAAGCTGACTCGGTTGAGGTGTTTGAAACTGAGAATTCGCTGAATTGGGAGAGAATTGAGGGCTAATTATCTTGCTTCCCCCAGTCCCATTCAGAAAAGGGGAGGGAAGTAGCGGTATTGGCGAAGGCGTCGCGACTGGAAGTGTCCCCGATGCCGCTTCCGGTGTCAAGCCGGAGCCGGATAAATTAGTTTGGTAGGGATTTTTTGGCAAAGCTACCGTCGCAGGGCGTGGATTATTTTCGGGGAGGCTTGGTACTTGGGAATTTAACCCGGAAAATGATTCAGGGGCTGTAGCTGCCGGGTTTAAGAATTGTTGAGATTCGCTGATAATAGTATTTGTCGGAGCCAACGGTGAGGGAAGTGCTGCGGGAACATTCACAGGATTTGCTTCAGCTTGAGATCCTGCAGCCGTTGGGAGCAAATTTGCTGGATTTGCCCCCGCAGTAGTAGAAGCAGGTCGATCGAGCAATTTGCCTGAATTTGCAGTTTTCTGAGCCGCCGCCGCTGCCGAAGTGTTAGCAGCGACGTATTTTTTCATAGCTGTTTGCAGCGGGCTTAAAGGCAGGGGATTTTCGTTTTGTTTGCTTGAATTAACACCGCTCGACGCCTGGGATAAAGTTGCTGTCGCCGTACTCCCAGACTCGCTCCCGATCGTTTTTATCCCGGAAATCGGCCCCCCGCTGCCAGACAAACTGGGAACTGATGCCGCGTTTGAACTTGGCAAACTGGAATTTTCCGGATTATTATTGTTGGCAGCAGAGACAGCAGGATTTGCTAAATTTGGCAACGGCACAAATCTGCTGCTTGCCACCTGCTTTGGGGCTGAAGGTGGCTGGGAAATTTCCTCGCGGCGAGGGCGACTTTCGCCGAATAAACCTTGGCTTTTTACTGCTGATGAATTTAACAAATTCAGTTCAGAATTAGAGCGGTTGAACTGATTGACTAGCACTGGCACGCTGTCGATTTCAGCCGCAATGGCGCTATCTTCAGCAGAGAGCCCCCCAAGCGCATCGGGATTGTTTGAGGCTGCTACTTCTTCGCCATCTATGCTCAACCTTTCTGGATGTACCGAGACTTCCCAGATAAATAAGCCCCCGGCGCACAGCACGGTTAGCGGAGCCCAAACCGCCGGTTGCATCCAGTGGCGCAACCGCGCTATCAGGTAGCGGACAGATGTAGGGAATCCCTTAAAACTTGACATAGTTTTGCTTGCATCCGATCGTGCGGACTTCAAACTATTTTTCTCAGTCTACCACATCGATCTCGATCGTTTTTGCTGTCGGAGGCCGGAGCGCGATCGGGCTGGGGAATTAAAAGTTGCCAAAGATATCTGCAACAGTTGATACTCTATAAAGCAGTGGTAGAAATATCTGTTGCTTTCCTCAAATCAAGGGGCATGAGATGATAAAATCCGAGTTGACGCGGTGCGTCCGCCTGCCGGGGTACAAGCCGATCGACCGAACTTGCAAAATGTCAAGGCAAAATTGGTAATTGCCCAAAACAACACCCAAGGAAACTTGAGAATAAATTAATGCAAAAAATAGTAGAAGTATTAGCGGATCGAGAAGCACTAATAGATCGCTCGCTCGCGGTTGTGCTGTCGAAAATCACCGCAGCCATCGCAGAACGCGGAATTTGTACGGTCGCTGCAGCGGGCGGAAGCACACCGGAACCGCTCTACAGAGCGCTATCGACCCAAGACCTGCCCTGGGACAAAATTCACGTTTTTTGGGGCGACGAACGCTACGTTCCACCAGAACACCCGGACAGCAATCAAAAAATGGCGCGGCTGGCGTGGCTCGATCGAGTAAACATCCCCGCCAGCAACATCCACCCGATGCCCACAGGCGCAGCCGACCCCGCAGCCGACGCCGAGGCGTACCAAACAGAATTGCAGCAGTTCTTCAAAGTATCTGAGGGCGAGTTCCCGGCGATCGACATCATTCTGTTGGGTATAGGGGACGATGCCCACACAGCCTCTCTATTTCCCGGCACAGCAGCCTTGCAAGTCCGCGACACCCTAGTAACTGTCGGCAGCAAAGACGGTCAACCCCGCATTACCTTTACAGTCCCCTTAATCAACAAAGCCCGCTGCGTCATCTTCATGGTGGCAGGAGCCAGCAAACAACCGGCCCTGGCGCAAATTTTTGCCCCCGCGGCCGACTCCACCACCTACCCGGCCAGACTCGTTCAACCAGAGGGCGAACTTTGGTGGCTCCTGGATGCCGCAGCAGGTGTTGCAGTAAAATAGCTAGCCGAAAACTCCAGACTATTTGGCCGCACGGCCAGCAGTATCGCTCGCCTTAAAAAAGCCCATCACGGCGTAGCTGTCAGTTGCTAGTATTAGCGGAAGCACTATAAGAATTGCGGCGGTTAAAGTTAAAATTTGACCATATACACGAGTATTTTTACGAGGCTGATTTGAAAAGAAGGCCGATAGCAAGGAGAAATCGATGATTGTCTGTCCCAATTGCAATCACCAGAACCCCGACGGTGCCAGCCAGTGTGAGGCTTGCTACACGCCTTTACCCGTTACCGCAAGTTGCTCGAACTGCGGTGCGGCGGTTCAGGCAGATGCAGCATTTTGCGGTCAGTGCGGCTTTAACTTGCGTCCGGGTTCCTACGTCCCACAAGTTGAGGTGACAGTACCGTCAGCCTCGTCTGTCGGCCCCACAGTGGTATCGCCGCGGACGCCGGATTTAGTGCCAACGGAACCCCTGATGGCAATGGAACCTCTCGTTACCCCAAATCAACAGCCGAACCCCGAACCCCTAGCGGTAACGGAACCTCTAGTTACCCCAAATCAAGGGCCGAACTTGGAAAAAACTCCCGCCAGCAGTATTCCGACAATTCCAGATACTCCGCCTTTGCCCTCGGTTCCTGTTACAACTGGATCGGTGGCATCGGGAGTAAATACCTCTGGCCCGGTTCCGGCCCATCCGCCTGGCGGTGCGGCTAAAACTCAACTGCAACAGCAGTCGGCCCGCCTGATACACGTTCAGACGGATACGCCGCTGGAATTGCCTCGCAGTCTGTCTGTGGTTCACATAGGCAAGCCAAATGACTTGGTGCCGCCGGATATTGATGTTTCGGGATTTGCTAATTCTGAGATTGTTTCTCGGGTGCACGCAAATCTCCGGGTGGAGGGAGATGCTTGCTACCTAGAAGATGTAGGCAGTTCCAACGGCACTTACGTCAACAATACTCCCCTGCCTAAAGGAAACCGACATCGGTTGCGAGCGGGAGATCGCATCTCTCTGGGCAAAGGCGACCTGGTTACGTTTTTATTTCAAATCTCTTAGATCGAGTTTGGATTGGGCGATCGAAAGTCTAAAATCTAAAATCGCATCTTGAGGCGCTCTACCAAAACTCAATGCTGCCAATGTGATTAAGCTGACCTTGCTACATCCACTACAGTCTATACCCGTCCGCAGTTGGATCTTTGAAGACGAGCAGGTCGTCCGGATCGGGCGATCGACCGAAAACCACGTCGTTCTTTTTAGCGCTGTGGTTTCTCGCCGCCACATCGAATTGCGGCGCAGCGGCATAACTTGGGAACTGATCAATTTAGGTACCAACGGCACTTATCTCGATGGTAAGCCGATCGCTAAGGTTCCCGTTGTGGACGGTCTGATCGTTCACTTGGCTCGCTCGGGCCCGAAAATTCAAATCAACGTCGGCCCGAATCAGTCCTCAGTCCAGTCAGGAGTTAGTATCAAGCCAAGAGATGCTAAGGCAATTCACGCTCCCTCGCCCGAGGGCGCACTCCTGAGCACGATTCCTATTTCCGACCAAAAAGAAGTTGGCACTTCCAGGGAAGAGGAGGAGTTAACGGAGGCAGAAAATACTCGCCCTTATTCGGAAGAATATTAAATTGCCATCTTTAAACGATCGAGATTTTACGCATGGCGGCACTCAGGAGTTGATTTTATGAGTACATCACAACCACAGATTGTTAGACGCAGCGAACTGCTCAACCGCCGCACCATCGACCGCAGAACTGCGGAAGAGGTCGGCAGGGTAGATCGGCTTTGGCTGGATTCTCAGTCTCAGCGGGCGATCGGCTTTACTTGCAAGTCGGGACTTTTGGGCAGCAAAAAAACTTGGTTCGCTTGGGCGCAAGTGGATACGGTGGGCGAAAATGTGTTTGTCACCATTAACCCGGAACTGCCGGAATTGCATCAGCCGGAACAAGCTGTTTGTCCGATCGGGCTGGAAGTGCTCACGGACGCTGGCAATAAAGCAGGTACGGTGGTTGACTACCTGTTTGATGTCCGGACTGGTTCTGTTACCGATTACCTGTTTTCTTCGAGCGGCTGGCGCGGCGTTTTAGACGGGATTTACTTGCTGCCGGTGTCAGCCATTTCGACCCTGGGCAGCAAGCGGGCGATCGTCTCTGAGGCTGCTGTATCCGAACCCGTGCAGTACGCGGAGGGGCTGCACAAAAAAGTCGGTCTGGTAGCAGAGTTTTTACAGGACGATTTCGACAGAACTATCAAAAATGTGGCTGGGGTGAAACGGGGCGCTCAAAGTCTGGCGGAAAAACTTCAAGACAAAGCTCTAGAAGTTCAAGATGCAGCTCGAGAAAAAGTTGCCGACTTGAAGCGGCTTCGGCATGAATCTGCACCGCCAGAGCCGCCAGAGCCGCCAGAGCCGCCAGAGTCGGATTTGACCTGAAGTGCGGGCTTCGGGATTGTCGCCCTCCAATTAATTGCCGATCGCATTTTTGGGCGGCGCCCGCCAGAAAGGTCGATATTTTTGGTGGCTCAGATTCAGGGTGTCTCGCTCACTATTTCACTGCTACTAAAAGCATCGTATTTTAAAGATATCGGATCGATCGGGAAAATGCTAGCAACTCAAAAAGACCTATCGTGTTTGATAGAACTTACATCTTGCGCCATTGTCAATTACTTGTTTAGAAACAGGCAAGATGCCTGCGAAGCGAGAAAATCTACTGTTTGTGGAACGGGCATCTTGCCCGCGATCGAGAATTTTGCAATATCGGAGATCCAACCAACAAAGATTTTATCTAAAGGGATTAGCGGTATACTAACAACTTTAAGAAATAATTTATTTGCGGTTTTTTTCCCAAAAATCTATGTTGAAATATCCCAATTTGTGGATTGCGGGGGAGTGTCAAAACATCAGTGATTACCTTAACTCTGCTACATCCTATCCAGTCTGTGCCGGTTCAAAGTTGGTGTTTTGAATCTGAATCGGTGGTTCGGATCGGTCGATCGAACGATAATGATGTAATTATTTACAGTGCTGTAGTTTCGCGCCACCACGTAGAACTCTGGAATCAGGGGAATGACTGGGAAATTATTAATTTTGGTGCTAACGGCACTTATGTAGACGATCGACCGATCGCTCAGGTGTCAGTGGCGGACGGAATGACGATTCGCTTGGGCAATTCCGGACCAAAAATCCGAATTCGAGTAGGCGCAACGGATCGACCAGCCAAAACAACCAGGCCACCGCAGCGCGAACTCGACCAAAAGGGCGAAGTTTCACCAGACACTTCCACTGCTTGGTCTCTGGGCGTGGGAATTGTCGAAAACGATGAAGATGGAGCTCTGACTCAAATCGATTTTGACTGACGGCTATATATGTCTGCGGGCGAACTCAAACAAAACTCAGGATGCAGAATTAATTCGAGCTTCGGGCCAATACCCGAGCAATTAAGCTGGTTTTTGCCCAAATATGCCTCGGCCTTAATTAACAGCTTCTTTAGTACCAGCTCAACCTTCGAGGGATAAGATTTGGGGGATATCGCTCGATATTAGCTCAGTTTCATTGCTTGCCCACCGGCGGTAATCTAGCAGCAACTGGTACATCAACCGCTGTTTGACGCTCAGCAGTACGCTCTTGAGCAAACCGTTACCCGTTGCTTCCAAAATCGGTTTGGGTGTCAGCCAAAACGGCGGCGGTAACTCTACTTGTACTTCTAAATCCGCTTTTCCCTTCAAGTACGTTACCCCGCTGCTTTGATGTACGTAAAGCTTTCCTTTGAGATTGAGAGCAAAGCGGTCGTTTATATAACCCACGCCGAGAATTTCGCAGGCGACGGACTCTAAATTGATGGTGCCGTCCGACTGCGCCCACACTCTCATGTCTACTGTGGGTTGAATGCTCAGCATCATAAATTGTAACGGCCGCATTTTCAGGCGGAAACAGTCATCGCTTAGCTGCTCTGTGCGAGTTCGATCGACTAGGGCGTTTACCAGTCGCCTCGGCTGGCGCAGATAATGTTGAATGGGAACGCGTTCATCTGGTACGGCGATTTCAACGGATTGGGAAGAATTAAAGTGTGTGTACATGAGAAAATATCAAATTATATGAATTTTAAGCATATCTTAATAAACTATAACCTTTTTAAGGTAGCGTCAGTCGCGCATTCCCACAATGTGATCCGAGAAATAACGGATCGAAGCTTTCGCGACAGCACTAATTTTTCGATCGTACTTACTGACTGATGAGAGTCAAGCAAACATTTGTAACGTAAAATTCCTGCTTATGAAAATTTCAATCGCACATCTGGGCCCTGCAGGCACTAATGCAGAAACAGCCGCTCAGGCTTATGTCAATTGGTTGAGCAAAGAAACTGACTTTGAATGCACCCTCTGTCCTTATTCCACCATTTCTCAGGCACTAGAGGCATCTGCCTCTGGGCTGGTTGACTGTTCAATTGTGCCGGTCGAAAATTCGATCGAAGGTAGCGTCACAGTAACGCTAGATACCCTGTGGCGGCTTGATGCACTGCGAATTAAACACGCCTTGGTTTTGCCAATTTCTCACGCGCTGCTGTCAAACGCTCAAAGTTTCAAGCAGATTCAAAAAGTTTACTCTCACCCGCAAGCCCTTGCCCAGTGTCAGTTGTGGTTGGGCGAGTTTATCCCGGGAGCCGAGTTGATTCCGGCGAATTCAACCACGGAAGCGTTGCAGTACCTGCAAGATAGCAGTATAGGCGCGATTTCTTCCCCCAGAGCTGCCGAACTCTATAATTTGCCGGTGCTGGCTCACCCGATTAATGATTATCCCGACAATTACACTCGATTTTGGGTACTCGGCAAAGATGCAGGAGAAATCGCAAACGCCCCAAAATCAGATTGCTCATCAATTACATCCGCCGCCAAACCGGCGGCCGACTCGCACCTCGATGAGAAAGGGCCCTCGAATTGCACTCACACCTCACTAGCTTTTAGCGTACCTGCCAATATGCCGGGAGCGCTGGTAAAACCTTTGCAAGTATTTGCCAGTCGCGGTATTAACTTAAGTCGGATTGAATCTAGGCCGACTAAGCGATCGCTCGGAGAGTATATTTTCTTTATGGACGTGGAAGCGGATGTTTGCTCTGCATTAGTTCGATCGGCACTGGAAGAGTTAAAAATCTACACTGAGACTTTAAAAATATTTGGTTGCTACACTGTACTGTAGTATACTGTCAGTAGTTTAGTTTTAAGTATTTAAAATTAGGAGGCTAGCAAAATGAATGCTGATGAACTTCTGAAGCGATATGCTGCCGGGGAAAGAAATTTTCATGAAACAAATTTAAAAGAAGCTTCTTTGTCAGAAGCTTTCCTGAGTCATATTAATCTAGCCTGTGCCAATTTGAAAGAGGTAAATTTAGCTTTGGCAGACTTGAGCTGGGCAAACTTAATAGGCGCAAACCTCAAGAATGCTTGCTTGCTAATGACTGAATTAAATCGGGCAAATCTGAGCGGAGCAGATTTGAAGTTCGCGAGTTTAACAGGGGCTGACTTGATTGAAGCAAACCTGAATAATGCCAACTTGAGTGACACTAAAATGATTGGTGTAAATTTGACCGGGGCCTCCTTGCAAGGTGCAAATCTTATGGAAGCAAACCTGATAGAGTCTTGTTTGGATCGGGCCGACCTCAGAAAAGCCAACTTAACTGAGGCGAAGTTAAGGGGAGCAAGTCTTAGAAAGGCTAATTTGAATGGAGCATTTTTGTATGAAGCTAATTTTCAGGGGGCCGATTTGAGACAAGCTGATTTGCGCGGCGCTAATTTGAGCGGTGCATTTTTGTGCGGCGCAAATCTGGAAGGAGCTCGCTTAGATGGGGCTATTTTAAGCGGTGCTATACAGTTTTGTGTTCGACAAGTTTGATATTAATAAATAAATTGCGTAGCTAAGGATATGTTAACTAAAGACTCAAAAATACAGTAGGGCTTGTGTCAGGGAAATGCTAGGTATGACTGGATATTGAGCATTGGTAATTGGTAATTGGAAATTGGGAATGCAGAGCAGGCTATTTTTTGTGTAAGTTTTATTGTATTAATACATTCCCTAAATTTTCAGGATGTTCTAGTTCACCAGTAATTGATACCTGGATTTGTCAATACCAGAAATCGCAGTCGGAGCCTGAAATCATCGGTTTCTGCAAATCCGATAATTGTCAAAAATCTAAACCCTCTAATTCAAAATTGGTATAACTTGTGGATACAATGTTGGAAAGAGCTTGGACACTCAAGCAAAATTTAATTGACTTTGTGCTGGATGCTGAGGGAGAGTTGGCGGTAGCTTTAGAAGCTTTTGCCGCAGCTCGATCGACTGGCGAACGCTACGATATTGCTCAGCAAAATCAAGTGATTGACAGTTTTACAGTCGAAGGTAAAGTCGGAGAAAAAACGCCGATCGACCTTTTTGTCGAAAGTCAGCCGGATTTAACCGAGAGCGAGATCAGTTTGCTAAAAAGTTGGCAGCACAGAAGCTTCACCGGCTTATTTGAAATTACTCAAATTTCCGCCGACAGCTTCGAGGCGACAAACTGGCTGACGGCTAAGCACTACGCAGTCAAGCCTAACAGCGCGAATTTCCTGCAAGAAATGTCTCGCCTTAAGTTAGGAGAAATCTTGCGGGCTCGGATTGCTCCCCTCACCGATGATTGGTGGATACTTTCGGGGCCTCCCATTCCGATGGGAAAATTGGGCAAGCCGAAGTTAGCGGTGGCGATCGGCAATTTCAAGCAACATTACAAAAATAACCTCTACAGCGATGCGCCGGAATTGTTAGAGCAAGCTTGGCAGTCGGTAGAACAGTACCACGAAGATTTTACCGAATTTTTTGGCGGCGATGAAGTGACGCTATCGGGATATTACCTGAACAAACAGTTAACTGAATTTCAGGAAGTAATCACTAAAAAACGCCTAGCTAATATCGGCATCGATGAAACTAAATCTCTGGCTGATATCGTCGAAGATGCCGGAGTCGATCCAGAAGAAATCAAAGCAGCCGCCATCGCAGCAACAGGCGCAGATCCTTCTTCGGTTGAGGTAGCGATCGACAGCAATGCTAGTTCCAAAATGGTAGTGCCGAAAGTCGAATTGCCCGATCGCTTCAAGAAAGCCGAACAGGTGAGTGCACTTTCTCATCCCCGCTGGGGACAAACCTTTTTGTCTACCTACAGCCAGTTTACCGCAATGCTAGCAGCCGAAGATTGGAAAAGCATTCCCGGTTGCGAGAAGCTGGTTCGCAGCTATCTAGAAGATGCGGCAATTAATGCTTGGATTTGGCGGCGGTTAGCTCAAGTTAATCCAGTGAAATTACAAGAAATTTTGCAAACAGTATTAGAGCGCACAGACTTTCAGATCGATCGCGATTTAGATGCCCTGCTGCAAGAGTTTAAAAAACCCTTAGAACCCGAACTCCCGGAAATTGCCAGCGTTCCGGTGCACCTGCACAATTTATTTCAGGAAGCTTTAGGCGAAGTTAGCAAGTCAAAGTCGAAACCGCAGGACAAAAAGAAAAGCTCTAAAGGCTTTAAATCCTGATTGACTAAGTGCTTAATGTGCGTGCTGGTATCAATAATTTTGGCCGCGGTTAGGGCAAGATTGCTTAGTTGCAAGATGTAGAGGACACGGCAGTGCCGTGTCCCTACAATTAATTATGGTAGAAACACTCCAAAAGCCCATTGGTGTCAACTTAAGCTCAAAGGTAATACCGGTCTGCTGTTTGACGATTAGGCCTCGATCCCCCCTAGCCCCCCTTAAGAAGGGGGGGACAAG
>JAUBOG010000220.1:6302-10297 GCA_036700105.1 Microcoleus occultus BM001215583 | reverse complement strand
TCGAAAATAGTTGCCATCCGCGAGAGTTTTTCGTGGCGACGCACCCTACGCAATCTGCGGCAATACCCTTCTTTGTAAATGCCGCAGAGGATTCCAGAATTTTTCCCACTTTGAGAGATTTGTGCTGCTTGTAGGTCATTGGCTATACCAGACTGACCTGTTTTTAGCTAATTATTCACTTACCCAAAAAGTCTCATGGTTAACTTATTCAAACCGCCCAGCATTTCAAGTTCTCGCCTCGGTACTGTGACTGGTTTGTGGAGGGAACAATCTCTTTACGACAGAAGAGCGCTTAAGACTGGAATCGTCCATTTCGGGCCCGGCCGTTTTTTTCGGGGACACCTCGCTGACATCATACATAACTATCTTGCACAGAAGGGGTCTCAAGAGCAGAGATGGGGGATTTGCGGGGTTAGCCTCAAGAGTCAAGCCACCATTACTAAGTTGAAACCGCAGAGATTTCTTTACAGTTTGACCAAACACTCTAGTTGCGCTCAAAATCGCGAGGAAGCGGAAGTTATCGGTTCGATCGGGGAAATAGTTAATGGTAGAGAGAAGTGCGAGTACGTGCTCGAAAAGATGGCATCTGGCTCGGTGCATCTGGTGACTCTGACAATTACTCAAGGAGGCTACCATCTAGACAAGAGTTTTAATCTCGACACAGCGAATGAAGACATCGCGCAGGATTTGCAAAATCCTGCTACTCCAACAACAGCAATTGGCTTTATAGTAGAGGCGCTGCGACGGCGACGCGATCGCAAAATCACCCCCTTCACCACCCTTTCTTGCGACAACCTGCCCAGAAACGGGGATATCTTGCGAAAAGCAGTGCTGGCTTACGCTGATGCGATCGATCCTCAACTTGCAGAATACATCCGGGATAGCGCGAGGTTTCCCAATACAGTTGTAGACAGGATTGTCCCTGGCGAACAAGAATCCGACTGTAACTACCCAGTGCGACTGTTGCAAGTACGCGATCGCGCCCCCATTGTAACCGAGCCTTTTTGGCAGTTTGTCGTAGAAGACAAATTCAGCGGCGATCGCCCGAAGTGGGAAGATACAGGGGTGATTATGACCGATGACATCACTCCCTTTTTGTATATGAAGTCGAGATTCTTGAATGCAGTACACTCGTTCATCGCCTGTTTAGCTGTAAGAGCAGGTATAGAGTATATGCACGAGGCGATCGCTCTACGGGAATTCAAGTTGTTTGCTCGGCTGCTGATGGACGATATCGCAGCAGCAACACCCGTCCCCCGCGAGATGTGCCAACAATATATGGAACAGGTGTTGCAAAGGCTCAGTAACGAGGATCTTCCCGATACTACTGAGAGAATTGCTTCAGAAACAGCGAGGAAAGTAGGCAAGTATATATTTCCGATACTTCAGGATGCTTATAACCAAAAAGTCAGCATGAAGCGGATTGTACTTCCCGTTGCGGCGTGGCTGCTTGCAGTCAGAGAAGGGGCGAGCGAGTCCGGCCAGCCCTATCATGCCAAAGATGCCGAAAGCGCAATTAAAGCGATTCAAAAAGGCGCATCGCTCGGCCAGATTCTGGGATTGGAGAATTGCGAACATACACAGCTAGTAGATAATGAATGCTACCAAGCTTTGCGAGATATCCAGACCCACGGACTATTGACTGCGCTTAAAAATTACACTGAGAGAGGTCTTTTAAGTGAAACAGCTTCAGCATGATAAGGTGGTGCTTTTCGATCATGACGGAACTGTCGTTGATAGTGAAACCATAGCACTCAAGAGCGCGTGGAAGCTGACAAATGAAGTGGCGATCGAGTTCCCAGGCGCTCTTGACTATAACCTTGAGGAGTTTGTCAAAAGCTTCGCCGGGAAACCTTACAGGGAAATACTCAAGAAGATTTACGCAGACTCCTCAACCAGTCTTAAGCAGGATGATATTGACCGGCTAGTGGCTGAAGAAGAAAAAAGAGCGATCGAACGGCTTAGTGTAGAGGCAAAACCGACAGAAGGCACGCCCGAAGTGCTATCTTACCTGCGCGGCGGCGGCTTTGAATACGCGCTAGTAAGTAACAGCAGCTTGCAGCGTCTGAGTGCTTGCCTTAATGCTGCTGCTTTAACTGACTATTTCCCCAGCCAGCAGGTATTTAGCGCTCACGACTCTCTCCCCGCGGCGCGCCCCAAACCGCTTCCCGACATCTACCTATATGCAGCCAAGTGTCTGGATGCTGACGTTTCCGGTTGCGTGGCAGTTGAAGATTCTCTGAGTGGGGTAAAAGCTGCCGTTGCCGCTGGAATTGGGCAAATTATCGGTTATGTCGGGGGAACTCATATCAGCGAGAATGAACGCCAAAGCCGTGCCGATGCCCTACAATCGGCTGGCGCCGGGCAAGTTATCGATCGGATGCAGGATCTTATCACACTATTATGAATAGCAATACCGGCACAGGCTCAACAATCAAGCTGAATCAAGCATCTCTGTCTCATTTACCTGGAAACGTGCGCGTACCCAAGTACGATCGCACTCAAATCACTAACGGAATTGTACATATTGGAGTAGGTGGATTTCACCGATCGCACCAAGCACTCTATCTCGATGAATATTTCCATCAAAATCCTGGTAGCGACTGGGGAATTTGCGGCGTTGGATTGCTCGACTACGACTACGATCGGCGGATGCGGGATGCGCTTCAATCCCAAGATTGTTTGTATACCTTAGTTGAGCGATCGCAAGAAGGCGATCGCGCTCGCATCATCGGTTCGATCGCTCGATACCTGTTTGCACCAAACAACCGTCAAGCAGTCATCGAAGCACTAGCAGATCCCAAATGCCGAATTGTAACTCTCACGATCACAGAAAGCGGCTACTACTACATTGAAGGCAGCGGCGAATTCGATGTCAACCATCCAACAATTCAGCACGATTTGCAGCATCCCGATCGACCGATCGGAACCTACGGTTATTTAACAGCCGCACTCGAAAAGCGACGTAAAAATGGGTTAGCACCCTTTACAGTTCTGTCCTGCGACAATATCCAGGGTAACGGCGACACGGTGCGGAAAATGCTGGCGACATTTGCCCAAATGCGCGATCGAGAGTTAGCAGCTTGGATCGACCAAAACGTTGCCTTTCCCAACTGCATGGTCGATCGCATTACTCCGCTGACAACCCCAGAAGATATCAAAATGGTGGCCGAGCGATTTGGGATTGATGATGCCTTTCCATGCGTTGCAGAGCCTTTCATCCAGTGGGTAATTGAAGATAATTTTTGTGCGGACAGACCAAATTGGGAAACCGTTGGCGTACAGATGACTGACGATGTTCATCCCTACGAAATGATGAAAATTCGGCTGCTCAATGCCAGTCATATGCTGATCGGCTATCTCGGTTCTCTGGCAGGTTATACCTACGTTTATGAAGTGATGGCAGATCCCTTATTCGTGCAAGCAGTCGCTAACTTGATGGACGAGGTGACGCCAACACTGCAACCAGTTCCTGGGATTGATTTAGACGATTATAAAAAGACTTTAATCGAACGTTTTTCCAATCCCAAAATTCGCGATCGGCTGCCGCGTCTGTGTCTGAGCGGATCGGCCAAAATTCCCAAGTTTGTGTTGGGTTCGCTCCGGGATAAATTACAGCTTGGAGGTGCGATCGATTACCTAAGTTTGACGATCGCTGCTTGGTGTCGCTATCTCAATGGTTGTGACGACCAAAACCGTCAATTCCCCATTGATGACCCATTAGCAGACATCCTCACTCAAAAAGCCCGATCGGGTAAAACAGATCCCCAACCATTACTCAGCATCTTGGAGATTTTTGGAGATTTAGGAGAGTCGCCGCGTTTCGTCGAAACTGTCGCTGACAAGTTGAGCAGTTTGCATGAGTTTGGCGCAAAAGAAACACTAGCGGCATTATCCACTTAGGATTGGCTTAGCCAAGGATAAACTAGCTATCTTATTCCTTCTTCTTCTTCTTCTTCTTCTTCTTCGTGTCCTTCGCGCCTTCGCGGTTCAAT
>JAUBOG010000220.1:0-6202 GCA_036700105.1 Microcoleus occultus BM001215583 | reverse complement strand
CTTCTTCTTCTTCTTCTTCTTCGTGTCCTTCGCGCCTTCGCGGTTCAATAATACCAATTATAACGAACCGCGAAGACGCAAAGAGCGCGAAGAAAGAAGGAAGAGGAAGGGGGTAGTTAACCCGGATTTCGGATAAGTTTCTATTCTTAATTTTTAAGTATTTGAGGATTAGCCTAATGCTACTTGGCATAGATTTAGGAACAGGTTCTGCTAAGGCATTGCTCTTAGAAACCGATGGAACCGCTATCGGTGAAGCCTCAAGCCTTTATCCTGTTAATGCACCCCATCCAGGATGGGCTGAGTCAAATCCAGAAGAATGGTGGTTGGCTGTTGGCGAAGCTGTTAGGAAAGCAGTGGGAAATCACGCTAACCAAGTACAGGCGATCGCGCTTTCAGGACAAATGCACGGTGTTGTCCTCGCCTCAAAATCTGGTCAGCCGCTGCGTCCTGCTATCCTCTGGGCTGATACTCGCAGCAGTACCGCGCTTAGCGCTTATCATTCGATCGATGCCACTATTCTACAGCGCTTGGGCAACCCGATCGCGGCTGGCATGGCGGGCCCGACTTTGCTGTGGCTGCGAGAACACGAGGCTGCTGTCTGCACCGAAGCGCGTTGGGCTCTTCAGCCAAAAGATTGGCTGCGGTTGCGGATGACTGGAGAAGTCGCAACCGAACCGTCTGATGCTAGCGGTACTTTGCTTTACGATGTTGTGTCGGACAACTGGGCTGCTGATGCAATTTCAGCGCTGAATCTGCGTTGCGATTGGTTGCCGAAAATTATCCCTTCTAGTGCGATCGCAGGCTACCTGACAACTGATGCTTCGGAGCATCTTGGCTTAAAAGCTGGCTTGCCTGTGATCGCTGGTGCTGCGGATACGGCGGCTGCGGCACTCGGTAACGGATTGCTAGAGCCTGGTTTGGTTCAACTAACTATCGGCACAGGCGCTCAAATTATTACACCTCGCTCCCAACCAATTATCGATCGTCACGGTCGCACGCATCTCTATCGATCGGCCGTACCTAACGGCTGGTACAGCCTTGCAGCAATGCAAAATGCGGGGTTAGCGCTGGAGTGGGTGCGAGGTATCCTCGGTTTGAGCTGGCAGCAAGTTTATACTAAAGCGTTTTCTGTTCCTCCTGGATGCGAAGGCTTGACATTTTTGCCGTACCTCACGGGCGAGCGAACTCCGCACCTTGACCCCCATGTACGCGGCGCATGGGTGGGGCTTGGACTTCATCACACGCAGGCGCATTTGATGCGATCGGCTTTAGAGGGAGTTGCTTTTGCCTTGCGGCAAGGTTTTGAGGCGCTCTTAGCGACGGGTTTTAAAGCGACACAACTGCGTTTAGCGGGCGGGGGAACGCAAGAAATGCTTTGGCAACAATTACTGAGTGATGTATTGAGAATACCCCTCTATGCAACCGCTGTTACTGCTGCTTCGGCGCGCGGTGCGGCTCTCTTGGCGGGTATCGGAATTGGCGCCTACGCAGATGCTAATGAGACGATCGAACTAACAGCTACACCAACGCTTGCTGCAACTGCGCGATCGATCGATCCGGCCCTAGAAGAGGCTTGGATGCGATATCAATCCCTTTATCCGCGACTTAAAACAATCTGACAGGAGTTATGCCTTAAGGAGGAAGCACTAGAAACTCTCTCCCAATTAATCTTAAGGCTAGAATGTTTAATATCAGTCAAATAGAAGCAGTGAGTTTGCTAACAAAAGAGGTAAATTTTACATGAATATAGTAGGTGGAATCAAGCTCCCAAAATCAGTCGCTACTTCGGCTTTATACGTACAGTGCAATGAAGCGGCCTCTATAAACTACCAGGAAGATGACAAAAAAGTTGTCCTTCGTCAGGGGGGTATTGTATCCTCAAGTTCTTACTTTAATTCATTTTACGAGAAGTATTATACTAAATATACAACTCTTAGTTCTATCTACTACGTGCTGAAACTTGAAGGCGATTTTCAAGTTTCTGTTTGCCGAGAAGTTAACGGGGAAAATAACAAACAGATTATTTTTCAAGAGACATTTGAAAACTGTCAATTTTCAGAGACTGTCAAAATTCCCCCCATAAATCTGCTAGATCATGAAAACGCTGGCAGAATTTATTTTGAAATAACCTGTTCTAGCGAACAAGGTGCCTTTAAAGAGGCGTGGATAGCAACGGATGAAAATAAAGCCAGAGAAGTATCCCTAGCAATTACCATTTGCACCTACAAAAAAGAGGATTTTATAAAAAATACCTTAGCTGCGCTTTTTCAAAATGAATTGCTGCAAACTAAGAATTTCAAATTATTTGTTGTTGATAATGGTAGAACTTTAAATGAAGCTGATTTCACCTCTCCAAAACTGAAACTAATTCCCAATATAAATGCGGGTGGAAGCGGCGGTTTTACTAGAGGGTTAGTTGAATCTTTAGAGGAGAACGTCTACTCTCATTTTTTGCTGATGGATGATGATATAGAGTTAGAAAGTGAATGTATTTATAGGTTGTTTGCTTTGCATGAGTACGCCAAGACTGATTTTGCAGTAGCTGGCGGACTGCTCGATCTGCAGAATAAGCATATGTTGTACGAAGCAGGGGCATCGTACAACGCCTATTCTAAAAATAGAGGATTTGGGCCTGGGTCATTAACTGCCTTAAATTATAATATCGATCTGCGCAGTTCTAGTTCTCTCAACAAGTTATTGGTAGAAGAAAATATAGATTATGGCGGATTTTGGTTTTTCTCTTTTTCTAAGGAACTTGTCGAACAAATTCAATTGCCGCTGCCTTTCTTTATCAAAATAGATGATGTAGAGTTTGGTTTGAGAATAAAAGAGCTGGGCAAGAACATTGTAGCTTTTCCCTCACTGGCGGTGTGGCATCTACCAGCTTCTGCCAAAAATTTAAATTGGGAAACTTATTATTACACTCGCAACGATTTAGCCGCTTATGCTATACACTATTCCCTAAGATATACGGATGCAGTAAAGCATCTGACAAAAGTCATAATTATGGCTTTAGCAGCATTTGATTGCGATCGGGCGCTGGTGGCCGTACAAGCTTTTGAAGACTATATGAAAGGCCCGGATTTGCTCAAAAATTCCAACCCAGAAACCTTTCACTCAAGCATTCTCAAGCTGAGTAAAAGCTATAGCAATCAAAAGGAAGTAGATAAATTAGCTGGTGTTAAGCTGTTGACGAGGTGGTTTAAACTTGCGGCTCAAAGTCGCAGTGAATGGTCTTCGGTAAGTACGCAATGGAAAAATGCTTCCAAGGAGATTACATCTACTATATTTTGGCAGCAATACCTCGGGCTAAAGAACTAAGCTGTTACGCATTTAAAATGGTATTGTAGGGTGCGTCAGTTTTAAGGCGTTTCCGATGTATTGTCAGTGTTCTACCCGTGGCACCCTACATGGATAGTTAATGGTTTAAATACGTAACAGCTTAGCATTGAAAACCTCCATCGGTTGATGGCCGACAGCTTCATCGCCAGCAACTCAACAATTCACAGCTTCATCGCCTTAGGATTAATTGCTGTAAGCTGTACTGCATTTAAATTGTATAGCATATTCCATTTATATGCGGTACACACCATCTTCTAGCAAATAAGGTGCGTCGCCACCCGTAAAGGAGCAAGTTCTATCCCATATCTCGCAGCGACGCACCCTACAGTTCTGCAAGATGTCAGATGGAAGCAACTTGAGTTAAATGATTACATATTCTTCGGTAAATCCAGTTGTACTAACTTGCGGTTCAGCTTCTACAGGGTCGCTATAATGAGTTTCAATGTGTGCGATCAAAGCTTCCCGATAAGCATTAAGATGCGAGTTAAGCGATGCTACATCTTGTTGCTGGGCTACATAACTTTTGTCGGTTCTAAATAAACCTGATTCTTTCACAAAAGCCATATCTATTTGCCACAAAGCTCCATCCAGCAGGCGGTATCCCAAGTCTACAATATCGTAGGCGGCGAATCCTTGGGATTTCATAAAATGAATCACATCATACATTTGACCGAATAATGTAACTTCGATAATTACATATTCTGTCTGCTGCAAAATCCCAGTCGCGCCAGCTAAAACATCTAATTCTTTTCCGTCTACATCGATTTTAATTAAATAGGGGCCGGGCAAGTTTCTTTCGCGGCATATTTCATCCAGCGTAATTGCTCGTATGTTCCGCAAATAAGGATTGCTGCTGTCAGCACTGGCACCTTCGGAAGCAGAAGAGTGCACCAAACCGGGGCTGACGCTGAGGGTGAATATTCCCGAGGATTTGGTAGCAGCGGCAATGATGTATTCTGCACTTTTAAGTTTGCGGCAAATTTTTGCGAGATAAGGTTCATTTTCGGCGATCGGTTCAATTAATAAGTGTCTGGCGTCGGGGAAAGTTTCGTAAAGGTCAAAGGTTCCCAATGCAGCACCTACATCAATCACTGTTTTTGGTTCAAAACCCAGTTTTTTTGCCATCATTAAGCTGCCTGACATGGTGTTTCTGGGAATTTCTGTTTGTTGTCCGCTCACAATTTTTATCCTGATTTTTTTAAATTAATTCTAGTTATTGTAGGGTGCGTCAGGTGAGAATATGACGATCGCCAACTAGAATTTGCGCCCTGACGCACCCTACTGTTACTACAGATTGAATTTTTCGGTAATTCTTGTGCTTATTTCGCCGACTTCTGCGATTTGTTTTCCGGTTCTACAGATTGCAAAGCTTCGTCGAGAATTGCCCGTGCCACCTCGGCTTTTCCCCTAGCATCTCGATAGCGGACGTTAGCTTGAGCGAAGTTTTTGAGCACCTTAAAACCGTCTTTGAGATTGGCGATTTCCTCGGCAGTCACGGGTTCGTCTGTAAACAAAATGTCGATCGCCTCCCGGATTTTTAGTGCTTCTTCGCGGGATTCCATCACTTTCAATTTGAGACTTGCCAAATTGCTCAAAATCTGCACGGCTTCAGCGATCGCGTCTTCGCCGTCAGACGCAGCATCTTCGATATCCTTAACTTCAACAAACTGCTTGGGCCCGAATCCTTCTTTGAGTTCCGTGGGCAGCTTGCCTTCATCCATCAGCAGCATCAGCTTATCCATTGCTTCTTCGCGGGCTTTCGCTGAATCTTTCCCTTTGACAGTTAAAATAATTTCGGGGCTTTGAGGAAGTGTATAGCGAACCATATTTTGACCACAAGTGTGCGACAACAATTGAATGATATTTTATCTTTATTCGATCGCCTGTTGCAGCTATCGATCCGCTTCCTTGCCAACCGCTTGCCAAAAGTTCACAGATATGCACTCTAAAAAAACGCTCAACCATGAAAGATAAATTTCTCAATTTGCTCAACTTGATTCTAGTAGCTGATGTGTTTTTCGTCTTTGCCAGCTTTGGGTGGTTTGCGATCGCAGTGGCGGGTCGATCGACCGGGGTGAATCTCGGTTTCGATTTGTGGTACAGTCTGTGGCAGCCCGTCTTTAATCCCGCCCTCGGCATTCTCATGGGCGGCGCAATTCTCAGCGGCATAATTAACCAAATTTCTAAACGCCTCAATCCGAAGTGAAATCAATCTACAGGTAGAAGTTTTGTTTCAAGTTTTTAGGGTAACTTGAAATCAGTTGCGATCGCATCTCGCATCATGTTAGCAACAGGCTTTCCGGCCTGTTCCACTATGCAACAGTTGGAAAATTGAGAAATTGATACCTTTTACTGCACAAATTAGAGTCCGGCATTACGAAATGGATGCTCTCGGTCACGTCAATAATGCTGTTTACCAGCATTATTTAGAACACGCGGCGATCGAACATTTGGAACACTTGGGGTTTACACTCGATCGCTACCGGGAATTGGGCGGAGTTTTCGTGATGCGCCGGATAGAGATCGACTATTTGCGATCGGCTGCTGCGGGCGATCGGCTGGAAATCTCCACTTGGATCGAACAAATGCGCGGCCCGCGCGCCGTCCGCCGCTATCAAATTCGCTTAGCTGGAAATGACGAAATCTTATTAAAAGCCGAGGCGCTTTGGGTTTGGGTTGAAGTTGCCACCATGCGGCCGCGAGCAATTCCCAAACAAATAATTGATATTTTTGAATCGCAACTTCAAGCATTACTAATATAACTCTTGTAGGGACACTCCGAGATCCCATTAGTGTCAACTTAACGGCAAATGTAGTACCAGTCTACTGTCTTACGATTAGGCCCCGATCCCCCCTAACC
>JAUBOG010000021.1:0-28531 GCA_036700105.1 Microcoleus occultus BM001215583 | reverse complement strand
CCCTACCGCGATTAATTGTAGGGACACGGCACTGCCGTCTCCTCCGTTTATATCATTCCGATGCAAACGGATTTGATATGACCTGCAATTCCTGAGAGAGTAAAGCGGGAATTGCAGGTCAATACCAATTTCAACTAATACCTAATATCAACGGATTTGTTGCCGATAACTTCCGGTGGATTTGCGATAAAATGCAGATTTTCGCAGGCAACAGTTAGCAAAGGTTGACCGATATTTAAATTGGCAAAAGAACTCTCTTCAGGTATTTGTAATGCGCCTCGAATTAAGCCAGTATGAGATTGATATTCTCCTTTAAAATAGAGCAGGCGATCGCAGTTAGCACTGAAAACATTTCCGCTCAAAGACAGCGGCAAGGCTAAACTTTGTTTGCTGTAATTGAGACTGCACAGTTGACGGTTTCCTTGGCTAACTGTAACGCGGTAGCCTAACGGTGCTGCTTTTACCGAATCGCTGCCTTCCCAGCTAAATTGAGCTAATTCTTTAGGAAGCCCCCAAATTTCGCGCCCGCCTGCTACTGAGTTAGGATTGTCTACGTAAATATGTGAAATCCAAGCGCCCCATTTTCCCGCATAATTGGCGATCGCACTAACTACTATTAACTCATTATATTCCATCACGGAACCCAACCCGTAGGAGGATATATAAATGCCGCCCAGGGTTTTTCCGGGGAATAAAGAGACAATTTCTAACTCAGAGGGAACCAGGGGGCGCACTCGTGCCACATCTATTAATTGTAAAGTTGCGATCGCGTAGCCTTGCAGCTTCCAAGGTGCAGGTGGATATAACATTTTAAGTGATTTTAAGCTTCTGATTTTATATTTATTTTAGCTTAGGCTCTCAAAAAGCAACAACGTTTTGATTTTTTCACAAATTGTTAGTGAATTTACTTAGTTGAAAAAAATTAAGAGGTTTTAAGCAATTAGCGAAATATTTGAATAGGGAATTTAGCTAGTAAAAAGTAGAAATTTTACGGTACGATCGGGACATATAACAAGTCTCTTCAGTAAATGGAAGTAAAAATTGACGTGGGTTATTTGTTGTGTGGGGCGGGTTTATTAATATGGTTAATTGACCTTAGATATTATTCGTAAAACCCGCCCCTACAATCGGCGTTAATCTGCTTTCATCTGCTGTTAAAAACCTCAAAGTCTACTTGCTAGCATATCCCGTACTCACCAAGAACTCGCGCAACTTCCCAAAGAATTGAGTGCGATCGCGCCCTTGATAAACTTTCTCCAATAACTGCCAACCTTCCGCCTCCTGGCCCGTGACGTACTTGCCGGCCATGAAAGCCGCCAACACCCCTTTTACCTCTCCATCTTCGCTCGATCGCTTCCTAGATTCCAGCCACAGCTCAGCAGAATTAGTGTATGCTTCCACCGGATACTGTTTGGTAACATCTTGCATTTTTCCTTGGCGGTACTGCCAAATTTGCAGCGGCAAGCGAGAATCTGCATAATTTGTAAAAGCCTCCGCAAATCGCCCGTCCTGACTCTTGAATTCCGGGATGTCATTTTTGCCAAAATCGACAATTTCGTAGCTGACATTGCCCCAGAAATGCTTGACATGAGTGTATTTCTTGGTCGCAGGTTCGTAGCGGTAAATAAACGAATAGTTGCAGCAGCGGACGCCGCTGTTGATTGATACTAAATCTGCCAGCACTTCCGGTTCCTTGTCGCCGTCCAAGTCGCGGATTCGCAGCGATAAAAAGCGCCCTTCGGATACTTTTTCAGCGGTTTTTTTGTCGGGATTATCTACTAGAGAACGAGTCGGAATCAGCACGGGTTCTTCTAGTGAGCTTTGACCGTCGCGGATAATTTTGATGCGGATATTTTTCGCATTTTCTGCTTCTTTTACGAAAGAAACTTCCGCGCGAACTTTCCCGGCTTCAGAGATTTCTGCGGTTCTCGGCGGGCCGACATTCGCCGGAACTTGGGCGATGTATTGCGCAGGAACTAAGGCAGTTTGGCCGGGTTTGGCGATCGCCTGACACAGAAAAGTTGCTACTTCGGCGCGAGTAGCATTGCGTGTAGGTTCTAGCTGTTTGACAGCCGGATAATTGACCACAAGTTGTTTTTCTGCGGCGGCGGCGATCGCGCTTCTGGCCAGTTCGGGGATATCCCGCGCATCCTCAAAAGTCGCCTCCAAAATTTCAGGCGCAGACCCCGCAGGCGTATATTTCAAGCCGCTGCTTAAGGCTACCAAAACCTGCCAGCGGGGAATGTTCAAAGTAGGGTTAAAAATACTGCCGCTGTAACCGGATAGAAAACCCGTTTGATAAGCTTCTCGAATAGCTTTAAAACCCCAGTAATTTGTAGGAATATCGGCAAAAGTAATCGGATTGCGGACTGTTTTGGCATCGGGAAAAGCCCGGCGCAGCATGGCTGCAAACTCAGCGCGGCTGACGGGGCGATTCGGGCGAAAAGTGCCGTCTTCGTAGTAGCCGCTGATAATTTTTTTCTCTGCTAATTCTTCAATGCAGGCTTGCGCCCAATGGTCTTTAACGTCCTGAAATTTGACTTCAGCAAAGGCCGGGGCACCGTTCAGCCCTGGAAACACTAAATTGCTAATGATTATCCCCAAGGCTACCGCTAAAGCGATGATAGCTTGACTTTTGTGCGATCGAACCATACAGCATCCTCCTTTGTCAGCAAATTTGCGATCGAAAATCACGCAAACTTTACACATTATCAGGTATTCTAACCCGATTTAGCGCTCATTTAGAATCTGAAGTCATTTCCATCGACATTTGTGTTTTAAATGTTAGTTCTTCCGGATTACCAGCATTTTTTAGAACAATTTCCCTATGAGAATTAACAGAGTTGATAAAGCGAACAGGCTGTATTTTATCCAGTCGGATTATAATTTTTCCTCCACCTTGACCAACAAAAGATTTTAGGGTTAAAGTAGCTCCTGCAGGCAGTTGGGGATCGGTCAAATTTTGGGGGTTTGCTTGCTGCTTTATATTGCTATTTAGAGTAAGAACTCCATCTTGCAATCCAGTTAATTCATAGGTAACAATGTTATTCACATTTATGCCATTGAAATTAGAGGCAGAAAAAACGCGCCATTTTGCTCCTTGGCCGACAGCTTCTGCGGGCAGTGGCAAGGAAAGTTGCTCTTTAGATATTTGTTGGAATTGTTGTTTTAATTGGCTGTCAACTCCTTCAGGGAAAATAAATTTACCTCCTTTATCAAAACTACGATTATCCATGATTAAATAACCTTTCACTCCAACCATTTTTTTGAGTTGGGAACGCAGGGCATCAATTGCGGTGGCTGGGAAATCTGCAGTATCGCCTGCGATATCTGCGTTAGCGACAAAAAACTCGTAGTGAATATCCCCGTTGGCATCAATCTTAGTGACTTTTGTCTCGAACGTCATCATTGATCCTGGCCATTTAATCGCAGGCGAAGACTGCGCGTTCACTGATGTTCCTCGCTCGATTTTTAGGGTGATAACTATCGCTTGTTTGACATTGATAGCTGGTTTCAAACGCAGTTGCTGTCGCGGCTCTGCTCCGGGATTTAGCAATTCTATTTGAGTGGAAGTTGAGCTGCGATCGGGCTCCGGTGCGAGGCTGGCTGGCTGCTGCGTGAGAAGTCTAGTTTCCGCTTTTGTAACAATAGGAGAAAGCTCGATCGCCCATCCGCACATCACCAAACAAAGAGATGCTGCAAACAGCGTGTTTTTTATCATGATTTTAATTTGGTTTTATTTGTTGAATTTTTGCCTGTTGCCAAAGCCGATCGACCGTCACAAATTTGTAACCTTTATATAATAGCAGTGGAATTATTTTATCAGCAGAAGCCGCGACATCTTCGCCTCCGCAATAACCGTCGTGCAGTACAATAATTGAGCCGTTTTCTGTTTGCTGCACGACGCGACTGAGAACTTTTTTCACTCCCGGCCGCACCCAATCTTCCGGGACGACACTCCACATTACCGGGCGATATTCCCACTGTTGCAATAATTCTAAGGTTCTGGGCGTAAAAATGCCGTTCGGCGGCCGCACGTCGCGAATTAATTTTGGATCTAAATCGCAAGCTTTAGCAATCGCTTTTTGCGTGTCTTCTAAACTTTGTTTTAGTTCGTGGGTTTTGAGTTTGGCAAACGATACGTGCTGGTAGCCGTGGAGGCCGATCCAGTGTCCGCGATCGCAAACTTCTCTAGCCGTTTCTGGATGTCTATCAACGCAAAATCCCAGCCAGAAAAAACTAGCTTTGACGTCGTATTTATCTAAAATTTTTAACAGTTGAAGTGTGTGCTGCCGGTGCGGCCCGTCATCAAATGTTAAGGCTATTTCTCGACTGGTGCTGTCTCCCGTCCACAGACATCCGGGAAAAGCTGTTTTGAGAATCGGGTGAACAACTGGAAATAAAGGTGCTAGTGGCATTGGTTAATGTTGCGAAAGTGCGATCGGGTAGAAATGAAGCTGCGCTACAATAAATTAAACTTAACTCAATCGAGGTAAATATGACAACTGCCGTTGATATTGGAACGCTAATTGTCCGCACGCCGGGAACTTGCGGCGGCCGGCCGCGAATTGCAGGTACTAGAATTACGGTAGAGAATATTGCTATTGATTTTAATGCCGGGATGAGTCCACAGCAAATCATTGATGAAAGACCGCATTTGACTTTAGCACAAATTTATGCAGCCTTAGCTTACTATTATGCGAACAAAAAACAAATTGACGCGGAAATAGCAGCAGAAAATGCTGAATGGGAGCGCTTGGAAGCAGACTCTATGGCAGGTAAGCTATCGTGAGTAAGATTCGTTTATATCTGGATGAGGATATTCAGGAACAAGCTCTAATCTTAGCTCTGCGAAATTCGGCTGTAGATGTGATAACAACCTCGGAGGCTAACAGGCTGAGTTTTTCAGATGAAGAACAGCTCATTTGGGCAACCGAGCAAGAGCGAGTCGTTTACAGTTTTAATAGGAGAGATTTCAGCCGTTTACACAATATCTGTATTGCACAAGAGAGAAGTCATACTGGAATCATTCTTGCACAACAGCAGCGGTACTCGGTGGGCGCACAGTTGCGGGGACTTGTGAATTTGATTTCTGCTAAATCAGCAGAGGAAATGATCGACCAAATTGAGTATCTTGGGACTTATATAAGAGATGAATAAAAATATGAAATAAACTTGAGTGAGTACCGAATATTTAATGGTTTAACTCTTTTGATAGAGCCTCAAACTATCTCCAATAAATCTACCTCTATCTCAAGGTCGATGCGATCGCCCTACAGTGTCCTCCTATACTGAAAAACAGCATAACTAATCGACTAACCATCAAGGAGGAACAATGACAGAGGAATATTTAGCAGAGCGCACAGTTTCAGCCGTATTTAAGGAAGAAGAACAATTAGACGGCGTAATTCGGCGGTTGCTGGATCGCGGAGTTTCCCGCGACCACATCTCAGTAATGGGGAAAAACTTTCAATCCAAAACTAAAATTGCCGGCTTTCTGACTAAAAAAGATGTGATTTTAGGAGGCCTGCGCAGCGGGGCAATTTTTGGTTCCTTATTCGGTTCTTTTTTGGGTTTGCTAACCGGCGTAGGCGTGCTGTTTATTCCCTTTGTCGGTGCGGTAGTATCGGCAGGCCCGCTGGGTGCTGTACTGTTGGGTGCAGCTAGCGGGGCGATCGCAGGTTCGGCCGGTGCGGGTCTAGTTTCCGCTTTAGTCGCTTTGGGAATGCCGGAAGACAAAGCAACAATTTATCAAACCCGCGTCGAAGCAGGCGAATTTCTCGTGATGGCAGAAGTTCCCGCAGATAGATCGGGCGAATTTCAACTATTGCTAGAAAGTGCGGGCGGTGAAGAAATAGCTATTAGCGAAATGACGCTGCCGCGCGCCGTCAAAGGTCGCTGCAACAGTCCGACAGACTTGTCTCCCGAAGTGCGATCGCACCTGTCGGAAGCAGCTCAAAAAACCTTTATGGAATCCTATAACGCCGCATTTGACGAAAACAGCGACTCGATCCAAGCCGAACACGCAGCTTGGGACGCCATTCACCAACAATACGAAGAAGACGAACACGGCGTTTGGACTAAGCAAAAAGTGGCAGTTTAGTTTCCAGAAAGTGCTAAACTCATAAAAGATAAAATTTAACCTCTAGAATTTGCGTTCTAGAGGTTTGTATAATTTTAGATATTAAATTTGAGATTAGCGAGAAAAAAATTGTCCGATCGAATGCTTGAAATTACAGTCATAGGCGGCGGTGCAGCGGGTTTTTTCAGTGCAATTACTTGCGCTCAAACTTACCCGCAAGCCCGCGTCACTTTACTAGAAGCTGGCCGCCAAGTTTTGGCCAAAGTTCGCATTTCCGGGGGCGGGCGCTGCAACGCCACTCACGCTTGTTTTGACCCCGGTGTTTTAGTGCAGAATTACCCCAGAGGCGGAAAAGCTCTGCGCGGTGCTTTTAGTCGATTTCAACCCCGCGATACTGTCGAATGGTTTGCCAGTCGCGGTGTGAAGTTGAAAACAGAAGAAGATGGGCGGATGTTTCCAATTACGGACGATTCGGCGACAATTGTTAACTGTTTGATCCGCGCTGCTGAGGATGCAGGCGTGAAAATTCGCACGGGCGATGCAGTCGTTTCTGTACATAAATTAACATCGGATGTCGGGGAGGGCGGGCACGGGGGCACCGCCCCTACATTTGAAATTGAGTTGAAGTCGGGGGAGATATTGAAGTGCGATCGCCTTTTACTCGCTACAGGCAGCAATCCCTCCGGTTTTAAGTGGGCAAAAGAGTTGGGAAATACCGTAGAACTGCCCGTTCCTTCTCTATTTACTTTTAATATTTCCGACAGCCGAATTAAAGATTTAGCTGGAGTTTCTGTCCCTAATGCTAAGGTAAAATTGCCGGGAGCAAAATTAGAACAAAGCGGGCCTTTGCTAATTACTCACTGGGGTTTGAGCGGGCCTGCTGTACTCAAACTTTCGGCTTGGGGCGCGAGATTTTTGCACGATCGCCATTATCAGACATCTGTGCTGATTAATTGGCTTCCCCAGTACAATGCGGAGGTTTTGCGGCAGCAGCTAATAGCCGTTAAATCGCAGTTGTCGCACCGGTTAATCGTGTCTAGCTGTCCGTTTCCGATGCCGCGACGCCTCTGGGAACGTTTGACAAGTTCGATCGGCATTGACGAGCAAAAACGCTGGGCCGACTTATCCAATAAAATACTCGATAAACTCCTGCAAGAACTCGTCCAAGGCGAATATCAAATCGCCGGAAAAGGCGCATTTAAGGAAGAATTCGTCACCTGCGGCGGTGTCAACCTCAAAGAAGTCGATTTCAAAACAATGGAAAGCCGCCGCTGTCCCGGACTTTTCTTTGCGGGCGAAATCTTGGATATCGACGGCGTGACGGGCGGTTTCAATTTCCAAAGCGCTTGGACTACGGCGTGGTTGGCCGGAAGCGCGATCGGCAAATGATATTATGAAGGAACAACGAAATTTGTAGGGTGTGCACTGCGCACCTTAGACTATTGGTAGTGCAAAAACTTAAATTTTGTGTAAGTCGTGTTTAGTTATCTAAGAGCTCGCAAATAACAAACAACCAATTACCAATTACCAATTATGATTGCTATAAAAGTTCCCAAAATCATTATTCAACCGCCCACATTCAACTCAATAGAAGCAGAACGCCTCCACCGAAAACAGCGTTTAGCTGCCGCTTTAAGATTATTCGGAAAGTTTGGTTTCAGCGAAGGAATCGCCGGACACATCACCGTCCGAGACCCCGAACACCTCGATCGTTTCTGGGTTAATTCTTTTGGAATGCACTTTAGTTTAATTCGAGTCAGCGACCTAATTTTAGTCAACCACAAAGGCGAAGTTGTTGAAGGAAATAAACCCGTAAACGAAGCAGCTTTCGCCATTCATTCCCAAATCCACGCAGCGCGCCCCGACGTAATCGCAGCAGCCCACGCCCATTCTCCCTACGGGAAAAGTTGGTCGAGTTTGGGTCAGCTTCTCGATCCGCTGACGCAAGATGCTTGTTCTTTTTACGAAGATCACGCTTTATTTGACGATTACACCGGAGTTGTTTTGGAAATCGAAGAAGCTAAACGCATCGCCAAAACTTTAGGGGATAAAAAAGCAATTATTTTGCAAAATCACGGACTGCTAACAGTCGGTGAAACAGTAGATGAAGCAGCTTGGTGGTTTATTGCAATGGAACGTTCTTGTCAAGCGCAGTTGATGGCGCAAGCAGCGGGAAAACCGATTCTCATCAAGCCGGAATGCGCGCGTTTGACGCAGCAGCAAGTCGGATCGCACCGCATGGGATGGTTTAGCTTTCAACCGCTTTACGACATGATAATACGCCGGGAACCTGACTTATTAGATTAGCACGTGATATCTGTAGGGAGAGGGCACTGCCGTGTCGTTACTGCTGCTGCGCTGACGCCGATTCCAACCAAGCTCTCAAATCATCTTGACTGGTAAAATCTAGCAAAATCTCTCCTAAATCATCTAATTGTTCAGGTGATAACTGCTGGATGCGAGTTTGAATTTCAGGTAGGATTTCGCCTGTGCGGCGTGCGATTTGACGCAATATCAATCCTATTTGACCTTGAATTAAACCTTCTTGGCGACCTTCTTGGCGACCTTCTTGGAAGCCTTTAATCACAGCACCGCGCTGGTCTTCATAAAACATTTCCCGGTTTTCCAGTTCTTGCAGTTCCTTAAGGGTCAAATTAGCTCTGTTAGCGAGCGAAAAAGCGGTTTGAATTGCGGCCATTGATGCAAATTTTTCCGGCATTTCCTCGAATTGAGGAGCATTTTTGATAAAATATATCCAGCTTTGAATCAGGTTTTCCACTTGTTCCAGTTCTTTGTTGAACTTTGGCAGTTCTACAAATACTAACTCTATTTCCCTGTTATAATACTCGAAGTTTTCTTCGAGTTCTTTAAAAACAAAATGGGAAAGAATTTTTTCAGTATTTTCAAACAAAATAAAATCAGTAATTGTCAAAGCAATCAGAGGATTTAATTTGGAGTATCCTTCCCTCGGTCTGAGTTGAGTTGCGTAGGTTTTGGCGGCATTGTACACTACTCGCTTAGTAAAAGCTTCTACATTGAGTACCTGCATTTCAATAATCACAGTTGTGTTACCTGTGATTTTTGCTTTGACATCTAGGTAACTGTCTTTTAACCCGGTAACGCTCGGTGCAGTGTAAGGGTCAATAATTTCTAAGTCTTCAATGGTTGGCTCTGCGTTGTAAAGCATAGCGTTGAGGAAGCTAATCAAAATTTCTTTGCTCTGAGGAGAACCAAAAATTTTTTTGAATCCAAAATCTGTTTTCGCACTGATGAAAGACATAATTTCTAATTAGTAAATGGTGTTTAATTGCGGTAATTATATCACAAAATTCCTTCCATTTCTAAGTCTTCAATTATCTGCAAGCCGCGCGGATCGCCGACTCGCAATAGCGAAGATTTCGCATCTTCCCGCACGCCCATATCTGGATCTTCTTCTAAAGCTTCAATCAAAGCGTCGATCGCCCCTGCATACACCACATTATTCGGCAGTTCGCGGGCCAGTTGCCCGATCGCCCAAGCAGAGTTGCTCCGCACAGCACATACAGCATCTCCCCGCAGCGATTGAATCAACGGCGGAATCGCTGCAATTACGACATAGTAACCAGCTTTTGCCATTTGACCCAGAGAACTCGCAGCCCACAAACGCACCGCCGAAATATCAGTCGAGAGAGCATCAATTAAAGATGGCAAAGCGCGGTGATCGCGGCAATTTCCTAGGGCCCAAACTACGCCTTTGCGAACGTAACCGTTCCAATCGCGGTTGAGCTGAAAAATCAGCGGTTCCACAGCATCCGGACTCGGATTGCGCCCCAACGCATAAGCCGCGCTCACCCGCACCAAGGGGCAACCATCTCTCAATAAATTAATTAAATGCGAAATTGCTCGATCGTCTTGCAGTTCGCAAAAAGCCCGCGCCGCAATCATCCGGTGTTGAGCTTCCGGGGATTCCAGCAAAGGCAGCATTTCCTCGGGATCTGGCAGCGGGGGTTCGGATTCATCAAAGCGATCCAAAGGGCTTTCCAGTTCCGTGTCGGTATCAAGGGCGTTGGGGTAGTCGTTATTGTTCATAAAAAAACTTTACCGCACTGAGGATGCTCCTAAGCAACAACCGTCAGCATTCAGCACTCGGCATTCAATAATTGTAGAGTGCGCAACCGGCACCTGACTGCAAACAAATACTTCTGCTTTTACTTAGGTTTGCAGTGAGGACGAAGAGTCCTGATAATTTAGATCGATAAGAACTCTTCATCCTGACTGCAAACTAATACCTCGGATTTTTCAAAGAGATTTGACCATCCAGACAGAATGACTTTGATAGCCTAATTTTTGATAGAGATTCATCGCCGGCTGATTGCTCAGAAAAACTTGCAAACCAATTTGCATATCGCCCCTAAGCCGCGCCCAATTTTCAGCATGAATAACTAAAGCTGCACCGAGTCCCCTTCTGCGGTGTTCCGGTGCTATGTACAGCAGAAAAATGTGAGCGTGGCGCGATCCCGTGGTTTGGTCGATCGCATTTCCCAACCACAAACATCCCACCACCGAGTTCAGATTTTGGACTTGAGATTTGGGATTGAGATGCTGCGAGGGAAGCGCGGGGAAAATTTCTTCCCCTTCCGAGCTGTTTTTCTGGCACTCTACCCACCAAACCGGCGTCTGTTTAGAAAAATAGTGCTCGACAGTTTGAGCCAAATGTCCCAATTCCCGATCGGGATAAAGCTCTGCGTAAGTCCGGTGCAGGAACTTTAGCAGTTTTGCCCGATCGAGTCCCGATCCCGAGCGCAGCCAGTAGCCCGGTATCAGCTCAGCCGGCATTTGCAGGGCCGACACTGAGAGAGGAATAATTTAGACCCGCAAAAATTGGGTTTACTCCTGCGGCTTGCTTTTGGGGGATCGCTTCCTCAATCGGTGCCGGGGCCGCCATGTCAGCCGGCAAAAAAATGCGAGCGCTGACTGCTACCAGAGCCGCAAAAAATACTAATACCGCTATAAGTGGAGCAATGTATTGACGAATGATAGCCATAACCGCAAAAAAAATATTCTTGAGTTGATCTTCTCAAGTGTACCATACAAATCTTGTCAGTTATAATGACGGGCATCGGACAATTAGCTCTCTCAGTTGAGCGAACGCAAATACCAACAAACACAAAATATAATATGACTGCCTCGCCTGCTGTTTATGAAGCTCTAGCTAAGTCAATTGTTTTTTTGAATCAAAAGCCCAACGCGCAAAATCAAGTTTCGCGTTTCCTCGATACTAACGGCTACTACATCGATCGCATATTCGACGACCCAGAAACAGGCTTTTATGCGATCGGCTTCGGTTCCTCCGACCCCAAAACACCGCCAGTCCTCGTATTTCGAGGAACAGACTTCATCGACGGCGACGCTATATTTTCCGACTCCCCCGAAATTGGCTTACCCGAATTTGAAAACAACAGAGATAACATCAAAAACTGGCTCGCACAAATCGGTCAAGATACTGTTAAAAACCCCAGCCAATTATTGCCAGATGTCATCGGTCACAGTTGGGGCGGAGCAATCGCTCAAATTGTAGCTAGCGAATACACATCAATCACCGGCGATATCTTTACTTTCAACTCTCCAGGAGTGTCAGAGACTAGATTCAACACTTTTCGGAGAAATCTCAGCAGGGCCGGCAACAAAAATGTCAATCACTACATTGTCAGCGGAGATTTTGTCAGCTTGTTTGGGGAAGCATTTTTGCCGGGAAAAGTATTTATCCAAAGTTTTACAGACCCCAGTATTAACCCCTCAACTGTTTTAGCAAAACATCGGACGGAAAATTTGTTAAGCGCTCCCCCAGCGGATTTTTTCCAGAGGCAAATTTCGGTAGAACAATTAAACAGCCCAGACTTTGCTTATAACAACGACTCAGACTTTAACGAGTTTATCGAAGCGATAAATTTTCCCCTCCCAAATGTATCAGTAGCAATCAGAACGCGATTTGGTGCAGAGAGTTTGAGAACAGCACCAGAATTTTCTTTTGTGCAGTTAATCAGACAAATGCAATTCGGTTTAGCTCCCTTGCAACCGAATTATTTATCAGGGGACGCCCGCAATAATACGGCTACCGGCGGCGCTGGAGAAGATACAATTATCGGCAACAACGGTAGCGATACTCTCAGAGGCAATCGAGGTAATGACAGCATCACGGGCGGCGGCGGCGACGACTTCTTGTACGGCGGCAGAAATAACGATTATTTGGACGGCGGCGACGACAGCGATTTGATTTCCGGCGAGTTTGGCAATGATTTTTTAATCGGGGGTGCAGGGCGCGATCGCTTTGTATTAGAATCCGGCGGCGGAGCAGATGTAATCGCCGATTTTCAAGATAGTGAAGATTTAATTGCACTGTCGCGGGGTCTAACTTTTGCTCAAATTAGAGTCAGCCAAGGTGTTGACGGAGCTTTAATTACTATCCCGGTTACAGGAGAAATTCTTGCTACTCTCAGAGGCGTGGCGGCGACCGACATTGGCCGCCCGGATTTTGTACAGCTTTAGCGACACTAAAACTGGGCGGGTTTTAGATCGAAATTGTTTTTTTTATAACAGACTGGTTGCTAAACTCGCCCCGCTAAAAAACAGCATAAAAAAAAATAATCTTGTTAATAAACGCCGCTTACTGTAAAATGAGTTAACAGCTTAAAAAGCGATCCCCAATCCAACCACAGGAAACCATAAAAATATGCCGTCCTCTCCCGCCGCTTACGAAACTATAGCGAAGCAAATTGTTTATATAGATACCAACCCCCAGCTTCAAAGTTTAGTTCAAACTACTTTGACCGCTACTGGCTACCAGATCGATCGCACCTTTGACGATCCCGGGACTGGATTTCACGCGATCGGCTTAATTTCCACCACCCCAGACAAACCGCCAGTTTTAGTATTTCGCGGCACCGACTCCCTAGTAGACGATCTTGCCAACGCAGACAAGCGCGGCGTCGGTTTCAACCAATTTGAAGCCAACAAACAAGCATTAGGAAATTGGCTAACACAAATCAGTCAAGACACAGCAAAAAACCCCCGCCGCTTGCCCCCAGACGTTCTGGGACACAGCTTGGGCGGCGCTATAACACAGCTAGCAGCTACCGAATTCACTTCTACTATTGGAGATATTGTCACTTTCAATTCTCCCGGAATTGCTCAGAGCACAGTCAATACATTTAAGCAAAAAGCCGCTGCCGGAAAAAATGTAACTCACTACATAGTTAGCGGTGATTTTGTAAGTTTGGGAGGAGAAGCTTTTATTCCCGGCAAAGTAGTTCTTGAAACATATACAAATCCGATTGTCAACCCGCTACTTGTCCTAAGCAAGCACACGCAAACTGGTTTGTTAACTTCTCCTCCTCCCGGTTTAACTCAGACAGAAATCTCTGTAGACCAGTTGAACCGCCCTGATTTTACTTTCACAGATTCAGATTATAAAGAGCTATTAGCTGGCTTAGAGTTTGCACTGCCGCCCTTGGGAACATCGCTGCGATCGCGCAGCAGTTTAGAGCAATTGAGAACCGCTCCGGGAAGCTCCTTTTTAGGCAACGTTGTGGCAATACAAACTGCTCTCGATCCGTCGAAACCTAATAATTTAGTAGGCGACGATGCCAACAATACAGCATCAGGTTTGGCAGGTGAAGATATTATCCTTGGCAACGCGGGAAACGACACTCTCAACGGCAACGGCGGCAGCGATATTATCAGCGGTGGCCTCGGCAACGACTTGCTATTCGGAGGTAAAGGAGATGACAATTTAAGCGGTGGAGAAGGAGACGATACCCTGACTGGCGGACTGGGTGCGGATCTCTTAATTAGCGGCGCTGGACGCGACGTATTGGTGCTGCGAGCAGGTGCAGGTAGTGCCACAATTATAGACTTTCAACAAGGTCAAGATTTAATCGGTTTAAGCAGAGGTTTGACCTTTAGCCAACTGAAATTAAATCAAGGCGAGGTTTCAACAACCATCGAAATTGCCAGTAACGGTCAAATTATTGCCAATATTCCGGGCCTCCGCAGGAGTCCGCTAACAGGTAGCGATTTTATTACGATTTAGTTAGCGGCCATACAGATATTCGGTAGGGACACAACATTGTTGTGTCCTTTATTTGTCAACCTTGATATTAACAAGAGTTACGCACAGACTCTATCAGTAGGGTGCGCACTGCGCACCTTACTAATTTACTATCAATAATGTAGGGTGCGCATTGCGCACCTTACTAATTTACTAATCGGGATCGTCCAATCCCGGCCTCGGCATAGATGATAATTTGGGTTCATCTTCTAGCGGCAAAAAGAAGATTGTCAGCATACCCGGAATCACAGCCAGTGCGCTCATCAAGAAATAATTTTGATAGCCGAGATTCGCCTGCAAGTAGCCGCTAAAAACCCCAGGAATCAGCACTCCTGCGGCCATGAAGGCTGTTGTAATCGCGTAGTGCGATGCTTCGTATTCCGGGCGGACAGTCCGCATCAAAAACACTGTATAGGCTGCTACGCCAAGTCCGTAGGTAAATTGCTCGATCGAGTTTACGGCATAAGCCCATTCAATCCTCGGCTGATTTATCGCCAACATCCAATACAGCACGTTAGTCGAATTTTGCAGGATAGCCGTCGGCCACATCCATTTTTTCAATCCTTGTTTCGCAATCAAATACCCGCCCAGCAACCCTCCAATCAACAGAAAAATTACCCCCACAGTACCCGATAGCAAACCCATTTCCGACGTAGAAACAGCTAATCCTCCTTTCTCGACTTTATCCATTAAAAATGGAGGAGCCATTTTAAAAGTTAAGGCATCCCCCAATCGAAAAATCAAGACATAAGTCACAATCCAACCAATCTTATCTTGCTGGAAATAGGTTTTAAATGCCTCAACAAAGCTAGTCGTTTTCCTAGGTGCGCCGACTTCTTCGATACCGTAATTTTTAGGATAGGGAAGATACCACCGCTGGAAGAGATAAATCAGTACAAATACAATCGCACAAATGCCAAAGGCAGTCGCCCATCCGTAGTTAACCGGAGACACGTTATAAGACGAACCGAAAAGTGACAGCGGAATCTCCTGATATGTTTTAGTATCGCCTGCATTTACGGGGATCAAATGCTTTTCTGCTAGTTTACCGGCCAAAAAAACCAAGACACCGCTACCGGCAATCACTGCACCTCTATAAGCCGTGTTGCGTACCCCGACAAACAGTGCTTGTTGGTCTTTATTGAGCGTATTTAAATAAAATCCGTCAATGGCGATGTCGTGAGTCGCTGACACAAAGGCGATCGCTGTAAACACAACCAGCGATATAATAATAGCCATGGGTGTTAACACACCAAAAGCCAGGAAAGCAAACAAAAAAGCACAAATGATTTCGGTGGTTAAAATCCACTTGCGTTTCGTTGAGTACAAATCAACTACAGGGCCCCACAAACCTTTTAAAACCCAGGGAAAAGACAACAGACTTGTCAATCCGATCAATTCGTTGCTGGTTCCCATACCTTTCAAAAAAATCACCGACATTAAATTAACGACGGTGTAAGGGAGACCTTGAGCGAAGTACAATACTGATACCCACAATCCAGCGTTATGTTTTTTTTCCATAGCAGAGATATTTTGGCTAGTTACTTATCTGGTTTACTGAGGGCGATCGGCAATTTCCGGGAAACCCAAACCGCTTGCATCACCAAGTATATGGCATTTCCAGAACTTACGCGCGAAGAGTCAAAAACCCGGTTTCTATGTCAATATCGATCGGCATCAATGCACGATTTTCAGAGAAACCTGTTTTTTTGCCTAATTCCTAATTTAGATGCAAATTTATTGTGTTGAGTAGTTGTTTTTTGACAAGTTCGTCAATCTCCCGCTGTGTCGGAAATATTTCTCCAATTTCACTACCAAGTAAGAGTAATTGCTCTAAACTAGGATACTTCAAATTGCGCAGATCGGTAGCATTGACTTGAGTGTGTCCGTTGAAAAGTCGGAAAAACCCATCTACAAGGCTGGAATTCAGATAAATTGCCAATCCTCGCGCAAGGATGAGGTCTAATCCGCGTCCCTGTCGGTGAAAGTAATTCAAATGGTTCTCAAAACCCACGCTAGAACTATTAATTTTGTTGGCATCCCAAACAACTGCAACGATTCGCTTTTTTTCTTCTTTAGACGAGAAACGCTTACTCAAAACATAATGTTCGTTAGGAACGAGCAATGCAGCAGTTTTGTCGGTAACAGCTAAAGCTTGATGCTTTCTCGTTGCGGTGGGATATGCAACATACCCAGCAGAAAAGTGTGCTGGATAAATCAGCGGCACTGTACCGTGTTCTGGTTCTAAACGCAAGTCACAAGCGACGCGAAAATCTACAACTTTTCCGGTTGAAACTGTTAACGATAATTCTTGAAGAGTACAAGTAAATTCTGTCATTTGCTCAACAATTTTCTGACTGATAGAATCTGGTAAAATACGAATGAATTGTTCTGAATCGCTCGGATTAACTAGCTCGTCATAGCGCAGTGAGTGAGATAAAATTATGTCGTCGCCAGCACAAGTGCTTGAGTTGATAAGTACAGTATCTGGCTTTTCTGTTTGTTTAGCAGCGCGAACAATCATAGTTTCTTGCAAAACAGCATCATCGGAAAATGGCAACCGTCGGGATTCAAAGATGTGTACTTGGCGTAAAGCCATCATTTCCAGTAATACTTTGCGGAAATCTCGAAAGTATAAACCGTTGCAAAAGCTGCGGGGAGTAATCGATACTAATTCACCGTTTGGTTTTAGTAAGTGAGCGGCGGCAACTATAAAACCAGCATAGAGATTGCTGGTTTCTACGCCTATGGAACGGAGCAAACTTCGGACGTGGGATTTAGCGTTAATCTTGGCATAGGGAGGATTGATAATTGCATTGGTAAATTCTAGCTTTAATGCCTGTGTAAATAGGTTAGGATGTAACATATCAGCAGCGTCTTGAATGAAATCTAACTGACGAATTTCATAGGTAAAAGATATACCTGCACTTTGACATTCTCTACTGCACCAATCTAAAGTTTGTTTGAGGTAGTCAATCAAAATCAGGTCAATTTCATAAGCTGTAATGTGCAGGCTGCGAGGTTTTTTGGGGCGCTGGCAAAGCTCGCAAACAACTGCTGCTAGCAGCGAACCAATGCCAGCACCGGCATCTAACAGCGATATATCAGGACAGTTAAATTCAAACATTCTCGCCATGATCATTGCCACGGAGAAAGGTGTTAAAAATTGTCCTTTTTCTCCTCTCTGGCTTTGCTGCAATTTCTGGCTTGCTTCTTGGCGCAACAAGTCTATTTTTTGTAGGAGATTGTTGGTATTTTTGTTTCTGTCAACCGGAAGAGCTAGTGTTTGAAAGTTTGGTGTTATCATTTGTTCATCAAAAGTAGATCGTGCTTTTAGTCTATTTTTGCCCAAATTGGAATATATACGCTATCATATTAGCAGTTTACTCTCTTTCCATAACAGCAAGAGGCAACCATGAACCAAGAAAATGTGACGTTTCCAATTGACAGCGATAAAAAAGAGGCGTTGAGGGCGATCGCTACTGTTATGGATCGCGATTTAACCTATGTTTTGAATGAAGCGATCGCTTCTTACCTAGAAATCTATCAATGGCTGCTTGATGAGATTAACAAAGGCGTTGCCGAGGCCGAAGCTGGAGACTTTGCCAGCGATGATGAAGTTCAAGCAGTTTTTGCCAAATTGACCAATGAAAATTGAGTGAAAGTATCCAGATAATTAGTGATGTTGCCGATCGCGAGTTAAGTTGATTTTAGCCAGAATGGGAGTAGTGTTATTGAACCGCGAAGACGCGAAGTACACGAAGGAAGAATCAGGAAGAAGTAGATAATATTTTATCGGGAAGGGTGTAAGAGGCTCGATCGACCTTTTCCTGCATAGCCTGTGTTTTGCAATACCGATTTTACTTATTTGCCAGCTTAATGTACCATTGTGCGAAAATGTCAAGCGGACGCTCAAACCAATAGTCCGCAAACAACAGTTAAACGCTCCCTCACACAATTCTGATGCGCAAACCCAAAACATTCTTTTTGTCAAGCCTCTTTTCGATCGGCTTAACAATCAGTTTTTTGCTGACTCCTGGCTGGTTTTCCAACTGGTTCCCGAATCGCGCGATCGCCACTATGCCCCCACAAACCCAAACCGCCGAATTTCGCGCCTTCTGGGTGGACGCATTTAACCCGGGCTTCAAAACCCCTCAAGAAGTCACAAAATTGATTGCAGATGCAAAACTGGCCAACGCAAACGCGATCGTCGCCCAAGTCCGCCGCCGAGGTGATGCTTTTTATACCAGTGCGATCGAACCCCGCACGATCGATCCCAAGGTTCCCGCCGGTTTCGATCCCCTCCAAGATTTGATTGACAAAGCGCACGCCGCAGGCATTGAAGTGCACGCTTGGATGGTAACGCTACCAGTGGTTTCGGGCGGTAAATTGCCCGCCGGTCACGTTTGGCAGCAACACGGCCCCAACGCCCCGGGAACCGACAATTGGGCAATGCTGACTTACGGCGGCGAAGCTAAAGGTTTTCTCGATCCCGGCCATCCAGACGCCTTAGATTATACTGTTTCCGTGTATTTGGACTTGCTGAAGCGCTACGATGTGGACGGCGTGCAGCTCGATTACGTGCGCTACGGCGGCCCGGATTGGGGCTACAATCCCACGGCGATCGCCCGTTTCAACCGACAAAATGGTCGATCGGGCACACCCAAACCCAGCGATCCGGCGTGGATGCAGTGGCGGCGCGATCGCGTGACGGAATTAGTGCGGAAGCTTTATGTAGAAGCCCTGGCGGTTAAACCGCAAGTGAAAGTGACGGCGGCAACGATCGCCTGGGGGGACGGCCCGAAAAACGATGAAGCTTGGTATAAAACGCAACCCTATAAAGAAGTTTTGCAGGATTGGCGCGCTTGGCTGGAAGAAGGGATTATCGACATGGCGATGCCGATGACTTACCAGCGCGAGTACAAGCGATCGCAAAAACAGGCTTACGACAATTGGATCGAGTACGCGAAAAACCACCAGTACAACCGCCAAATCGCGATCGGCCCCGGCAATTACCTCAACTACATCGAAGACACTTTAGCGCAGATCCGCCGCGCGGAAGCGCCTTCTGCGACTGGAAATCGCGTTGCAGGTACGGTGCTTTATTCCTACGCTAGCAGCAATATTTACACTAACGGCGAACTGCGATCGGGCGCTAGCAGTCGCGATTTGCCCCGCCAGCCTTGGAAATACGTGTTGCAGAGCAATGATTGGTTTTATACCGCGCTGTCGCAGCCGAGTCAATACGTTGACGGCGCAACGGGTAAAACTGTTGAAACTCAGCCTGTGTGGGCGACTGCGACTGCGATTCCCGATATGCCTTGGAAGTCGCGCCCGACTGCAGGTGCGATCGCCGGAATGTTGCAAAAGTGCGATCGAACTTGTGACGGTGCGAACTTGACTTTACAGCCGATCGGTGCTAATGGCAAGGTGCGCCAACTGCGGGCGGATGGTAAAGGATGGTTTGGGGCGATCGAGCTTGCTCCTGGAACTTATCAGTTAAAGGTTGATGGCAGTCAGATTCAACAAACAGTTAATGTTGTTGCCGGCGAAGTTGCAAAAATCAATTTCTGAGCCTCTTAACACTTTGTAGGGTGCGCACTGCGCACCTTACCCCTAGATTGTAATTTATTCTTCAGTCCGCGTAGGCGGACTTAGTTTGTGTAGACGCGGTTTCAACCGCCGAGTTTTATAATACAATCAAATTATCCCACATCAAATTATCAATTTAGCGAGGGAACTATGCTGAGTACAGAACCCCCTTTAAAAATCCGTAAATGGACTGTTAAAGAGTATCATAAACTGGGAGAAATGGGATTTTTTCACCCAGAGGAACGAGTCGAATTACTTTCAGGAAATATCATCACAATCAGTGCAAAAGGAACTGCTAACACTTCCGCCACAAGACTTACTGCTAATGTGTTGCGAGATATTCTGGGCAATCAGGTTGATGTTTATTACAAAAGCCCGATCGCCCTTGATGACAATTCTGAACCCGAACCGGATATCGCCGCAGTCAGAATCGATCCTTTTGACTATGCGACTCACCATCCAACTCCCTCAGAGGTATATCTGATTATCGAAGTGGCAGATAGCAGTTTAACTTTCGATCGCGAAATTAAAGCTAAAATTTACGCGCGATCGGGAATTGCCGATTATTGGGTATTAAATGTGAATGAAAGACAACTGCACGTTTTTCGAGAACCCGCCGTCGATGGGTATCAAAGCGAAGTAATTCTTGGGGAAAATGGGAACATTTCACCGCTGCAATTTCCTGCTGTCAATATCGCAATTCAGGCAATGTTGCCTCCAATTATATCAAATTGAAAACGGCTTTATCAATTTTCTTTATTTGTGAATTAGATTTTTTTTAAACCGCAGAGGGCGCAGAGGGCGCAGAGAGAGAAGAGGTTGAGATAGAGAGATTGGCTTTCCTCTTATTCTTCTCTTCTGCTTTTTCTTCCTAATCGCTTGCGAGAATACCAGCTAACAAAGCTTGCTGAACGTGCATCCGATTTTCAGCTTGATCCCAAACGCGCGATCGCGAACCTTCTATTACCGCATCTGTAATCTCTTCGTCTCGGTGTGCCGGCAAACAGTGCAGTACAATTGCATTTTTATCTGCTAACTCCACCAACTCTTGATTTACCTGATAAGGCTCAAACAAAGGAATCCTGGTTTTCGCTTCTTCTTCCTGTCCCATACTCGCCCACACATCGGTATAAATTACTTGAGCATTCTTGACAGCAGCTTTGGCATCAACAGTTACAGTAACTTCTGTTTTTCCCTCAGCAATTGCCTGGGCTTTTTCCACAATTTCGGGATTTGGCAGAAAATCTTGAGGACAGGCTATTCTTACATTCATCCCCATCATTGCGCAACCCAACATCAGCGAATTCGCCATGTTGTTGCCATCGCCCAAATAAGTCAAGGTCACTCCTTCCAGCTTGCCAAAGCACTCTTTGACTGTCATTAAATCTGCTAGGACTTGACAGGGATGTTCCTCATCTGTCAGGGCATTTATTACAGGAATTTTTGCATAATTGGCAAAGGTTACTAAATCCTTTTGCTCGAAAGTCCGAATTGCCAAAACGTCTAGATATCTGTCTAAAACTCTGGCTGTATCTACCAAAGGTTCCCCGCGGCTGACTTGCGTAACGTTGGGGTTGAGGTCGATTACTTGTCCTCCCAATTTATACATTGCCACCGTAAAACTCACCCGGGTTCGTGTCGAAGCTTTGGAAAATAACAAGCCGAGAACTTTAGGACGTTTCAGCTTCACCATGCCGGATTTTAAACTGGCGGCTAGATCCAGCAAATAGTTTAATTCGTCAATACTTAAATCTGCCAGACTTAATAAATCTCGCCCTTTTAATGAGTCCATATTGCGCCCCACACAAATTTCTAACTGTGTCTTAAATCTTAGCCCGCACAGGCGGGTTTTGTTTATTTGAGATTGCACCATTCTCAAGAACAGGCTTTCCGGCCTGTTCCACAAAGACTTAGTTTTCTTGTGGGGTGGGCAGGAGAGCCCGCCCGTAAAAGGCTGATTAACAATGATGCAATATCTAAGTTTATTTCAAGTTGCGACTAATTGCTCGATCGCGCGATCGATCGAATCGCAACCTTGTTCGACGGTTTCTACCACCGCCAACAAACCCCGCAATTCCGCAGCACCGGGAAAGCCCTTAGCATACCAGGTTAAGTGCTTGCGCGCTTGACACACACCGCTGTCACCTTTATATTCCCACAAAGCTCGCAGATGTTCCTTAGCACATTCGAGCCGTTCAATCGGTGTCGGAGTTATCTTTTCCACACCTGTTTTTATGAAATAATCGACTTCTCCCACCAAGAAAGGATAGCCCAAAGTTCCCCGCGAACACATCACTCCGTCGGCGCCTGTTTCTTCCAGACACCGCACGGCCGCCTCAACTGAAAAAATGTCTCCGTTGGCGATTACAGGAATCGATAAAACTTCCTTAACGCGCCGAATCCACTCCCATTTTGCCTGGCCGTTGTAACCTTGCGATCGAGTTCGACCGTGGACGGTAATCATTTTTGCTCCCGCATCTTCCATCCGCTTCGCAAAATCTAAAATATTAATTTCTTTGTCCGTCCAACCGATGCGAGTTTTCACCGTGACAGGAACATCTACCGCCCCCACAACTGCCCGCACAATTGCCTCAGCAGTTTCGGGATCTCGCAGCAGAGAAGAACCGCCGCCGTTTTTAGTGATTTTGTTAACCGGACAGCCCATATTGATATCAACAGTATCCGCCCCTTCTGCTACGGCCTTCTGTGCCGCTTCTGCCAAAAAATCCGGGCGGCAGTCAAACAATTGAATGCTAATCGGGCGTTCGTTCGGGTCAACTTCCATGATTCTCGGCAGTTGCTTGACGTAGTGCAAACCCGTAGCGTTCACCATTTCCGTGTACATCATCGAATCCGGCGCGTAGCGGCGCACCAAGCGGCGAAATACTAAATCTGTAACGCCGGATAAGGGCGATTGCAGCACGCGGCTTTTAACTTGAAAATCGCCGATCGAGAGCGGAGTTGCTAATCTTTTTTGTAATTCGGGAGAGAGAGCAAGCATAGTCGAGCGTAATTGAATTCTAATATCTGTATATTCTACAACATTCAGTATTTATGCTTGAATAAGTAAAAAATAAATCCAAGCCCCACAATAAAACTTACTCTTTGACAGAACAGGCCCTCGTTGCCTGTTGTTAAGATTCGAGGGCGGGCTCTCCTGCCCATCCCACAATAAAACTCACTCTTTGACAGAACAGGCCGGAAAGCCTGTTCTTAAGAAAGGTGTTCTTCGGTAAGTTTTAAACTACAATTGGTTGATTCCCGATGACCCCGATCGAACATTAAAAAAATTGTAGAGAATTCCTATGGACGCTACAGCACTCTGGCAACGCTATCAAGACTGGCTTTACTACCATGAGGGATTGGGACTTTATCTCGATATCAGCCGCATGGGATTCGACGACGCTTTCGCAGCAGCATTGCAGCCAAAATTTGACAAAGCTTTCAAAGACATGGCAGCTTTGGAAGCTGGGGCGATCGCCAATCCCGACGAACACCGCATGGTGGGTCACTACTGGCTGCGAAACCCGGATCTCGCTCCTACTCCAGAATTAAAACAAGAAATAGTCGAAACCCTACAACAAATCGAAATATTTGTCAAAAAAATTCAAAGCCGCGACATCAAACCGCCCTTTGCCCCGCAATTTACCGATATAATCTCGATCGGCATCGGCGGTTCGGCCCTGGGCCCCCAATTTGTCGCCGAAGCTTTATCCCCAGACATTCCGCCCCTAGCAATACATTTTATCGACAACACAGATCCGGCTGGGATCGATCGCCTCCTCAACCAAATCAAAGACAAACTCGCCAGCACCCTAGTAATTAGTATCTCAAAATCCGGCGGCACCCCCGAACCCCGCAACGGCACGATCGAAGTTCAAAAAGCCTTCGCAGCCCAAAAACTCGATTTCGCCAAACAAGCCATTGCAATTACCGGCACAGGCAGCAAACTAGACAAATTAGCCAAGTCTGAAGGCTGGATTACCACCTTCCCAATGGCCGATTGGATAGGAGGAAGAACTTCAGAACTCTCAGCAGTTGGACTTTTGCCCGCAGCTTTGCAAGGCATCGACATTCGGGCAATGCTCGACGGTGCTAAAGTGATGGACGAAGCTACCAGAACCCGCGAAGTTAAACACAATCCCGCCGCCCTGTTAGCCATGTCCTGGTATTTTGCCTGCAACGGACGCGGCGAAAAAGATATGGTAGTTTTGCCCTACAAAGATTCCCTGCTATTGTTCAGCCGCTACTTGCAGCAATTAGTCATGGAGTCGATCGGCAAACAGCAAGATTTAGACGGCAACACAGTTCATCAAGGAATATCAGTCTACGGCAACAAAGGCAGCACCGACCAACACGCCTACGTCCAGCAACTGCGAGACGGCGTGCCGAATTTTTTCCTCACCTTTATCGAAGTTTTGGAAGACAGACAAGGTATTTCCCCAGAAGTAGAACCGGGCGTCACTTGCGGAGATTATTTGTCTGGTTTGCTGCAGGGAACTCGACAAGCCTTGTACGAAAATCACCGAGATTCGATCGTTGTCACAATTCCACAAGTCAATCCTCGGACTGTCGGAGCGCTAATTGCCCTCTACGAAAGAGCAGTAGGTTTTTACGGTTCCTTAGTGAATGTCAACGCCTATCACCAACCGGGCGTCGAAGCAGGCAAAAAAGCGGCCGCTGCTGTATTGGAATTGCAGCAACTGGTACTGCAAGTTCTCAAAGACGCTCAAACACCTTTGTCTCTAGCAGAAATAGCCAAAAAAGCAGGCACGCCAGAGCAAATCGAGACAATTTACAAAACTCTGCGCCATTTGGCAGCCAACGGGCGGGGCGTAGCTTTGAAGGGCAATTTCGCGCAGCCGGCTACTTTAACTGCCAGTTATCAAGAAGGCTAACAGTAGAATTAAAAGTTAACTAATTCGTCCCAATTCCCATCCTCTTACAGGGTGGGCATGGATAGCCGGACAATCACCAAAGCTCCTCCGAGTTACTATATAAATGGTTGCGACCCACCCACACGGCTGTCAACAAAGGTCACACTAGCAGTAATCTGCTTGCCGCCGGTAACTAGCGCGAGAAAGGGGGAAAGATTGCAGTAGCGCACCTCAATCATTGTCACAATTGCGTCCAGGACTATTTACTGTTTAACTTTTAATTCCCCCATGCCCTTGACAATTCTGGTTGCTGACGACGATTTCGCGACTCGCTTGTCGATTATCGATTATCTGGAAATTACCGGATATTCAGTAATCCCTGCTGAGAACGGCAAAGAAGCTTTAGGCTTGGTAGAGGAATTTCAGCCCCACTTGATTGTTACCGACATTACAATGCCCGAGATGGACGGCTACGAATTCGTGCGGCGAGTCCGGACTCGTCCGGCTTTCCGCTTGCTGCCTGTAATTTTTTTGACGGAACGCACGAGCACGGAGGAACGGATTCGGGGCTATCAGATGGGGTGCGACAATTATTTGGCGAAGCCTTTTGAACTCAGTGAATTGGGCGCAGTCATTCGCTCTTTGCTCGATCGCTACGCCCTAATCGCTCAGGCACCGTCTCCTTCGCCAAAACCCGAATCCACCGCAACAGAACCGGCCAGCAGAGCCAATGGTAACGCTGAAGCGAGTATTTTAACTCAGCAAAAGTCAAAAACAGCCGATTCCCTACGGGATAGCTCCGCTTCACGCCCATCGATCGACCGCAATGCTCCGCCTTTGACCCAGCGAGAGCAAGAAGTGCTAGATTTGCTGACAGAAGGTCTTTCTAATATTCAAATAGGCGATCGGCTCCACCTCAGTCATCGAACCGTAGAAAAGCACGTCAGCAGCTTGTTCAGAAAAACCCTCAGCAACAACCGTGCGGAACTTGTTCGCTTTGCGATGGAACATCATTTAATTGGAAATTGGTAATTCGGCACGGGGTAAGGACGTTATTAATGGCGGATACCATTGCTATTTTTGCATCGGGTTTCTGTTACAGCAAATCCTCTCAACAAGTCAATCGCCTACAATTAGCACGCTGAATAAATAACAACATGACCAACACTATTTTCAAAAATCAGAAACTTCTATTTGGTGTAGCAATAGCAGCTTCCCTGGTTTACTGTATGGCAATGACTTCAATGGGAATCACCAAATTTTACAGTGTTTTACAGGGTGGAGAAAATTATAACGACTTCCCTACCAGCGGTATCAGTCTCATCAGATTGATAACTAACATATCTTACTTGACAGCACTCGCTGTATATGTTAACTGGTTATTTCAAAAAAAACAGGCAGGTTCCACCTTTCTAGATATTTGCAAATATTCCATCCCCTTCCTGACTCTTGCCTTCATAGCTTATCCCCTAAGTAATGACATCTATATGTACTTGCATTACGGAGTGATGAGCTTAAATAAAATTAATCCTTACTTGAATACCTCCGATAGCTTTGTCTCTAGCATTTCCCCGTTCATCCACTGGTTGCAAACTTCGACATATGGCCCCGTTTCAATGTTCTTTTTTTCAGTATCAGCACTTTTTGTCCCAATTAGCCCGTTAATCGCAGTTTATTTTTTTAAACTAATATGTTTAGGCGTACATACACTCAATGCTTATTTCATTTGGCGGTTACTCAACAATTCTGATAACCGCAGCCTCATCGTCATGGCGTATCTACTCAATCCCATGCTTTTGAACGAGCAAATAGTTAATGCTCACCTTGATGTTTTGCTCGCTAATACATTGATTGTTTTCATAGGATGTCTTTATTCAGGTCGCTATGTTTGGGGTATTTTAGCAATTTGGATAGGATTTCTAGTCAAAACCTTACCGATTATTTGGCTACCTTTAGTTTTTGCTTTTCTATTCAAGCAGCGTCGCTGGAGAGATTTAGCAGCAGGATTTCTAGTTTCTTTATTAATAATTACACTGATAACTTCTACATTTTTACCGACAGTTGCAGCTTGGAAAAGTTTGTTGAATCCAGGAGTAAGCAATGCTACAGCTCGATCGTTTCACCACTTAATCAATTTGTGTCTGAGCTGGTTCCCGAATATAACTGTTGAAACTAGCCAAAGTATCCTATCTTTGATAACAAGTTTTTCCTATTGTATCTGGATAATTTATTATCTGTGGACGTTACTTAAATCGCAGTTTCGCAAGGATTATTCTGAAATCGATTTGGTATCCAATATAGGATGGGTAACTCTTAGTTTGTTTTTGTTTGCAACGCCTTGGCTGATGCCTTGGTATCCCTCTATTCTCCTGCCAATTGCTGCTTTGAGCCTCAACGATCTCCATTTTGTCTTGACAAGCTTAACTTTTGCTCTGTTTCCAAGTATCATCTTGGGCGGAGGGGGTGGAAAAAATCCGGTCTCTATACTTACGGCTTCGATTACCGTTATTCCTCCTACAGCCTTACTTATACTGAAGCAAAAATTTGTCAGAATTATCGGAGTTACGCAACAATCCTAGGAATAGGAGATTTTCTAGGAAGATTGCGGCTACAAAACGCTATATATAGAGGCTGTAGGTAAGTTTTGTTTAGGTTAGTGTTTTGGGTTCATCATTGATAACGTACTGTAGCAAACCCTCGCAGGCATCCAGCAACAGATCGATTACTCGATCGAATCCCTCCGGGCCGCCGTAGTAAGGATCTGGAACTTCTTTAAGGTCGTATATACGGCAAAAATCGCACATTAAGCGCACTTTATCTTTATATTTTCCCGCATTATCGAGAGCAAGAATATTCCGATAATTGTCCCGATCCATCGCCAGAATTAAATCAAAATTCTCAAAATCTATTCTTTGAAATTTCCTGGCTGCGCCTAACAATTCAATGTCCCGCTTCCTCGCCGCCATTGCCATCCGACTGTCGGGAGGGCTGCCGATGTGATAGCCGGCAGTTCCGGCAGAATCGCAGGTGATTCGATCGCCCAAATCGGCTTTTTTTATCAAGTGATTCATAATATTTTCTGCTGAGGGCGATCGGCAGATGTTGCCAAGGCAGACAAACAATAATTTAGTCATTAGTTATTAGTTATTAGTTATTAGTTATTAGTTATTGGTTATTTGTTAATCGCTTGGGGCTGCTAATAACCCATAACCAATAACCTTAACCTGTGCCGTCAATAATTAACCGTCAGCAGTCAACAGTCAACGGATGACTAATGACTGATGACTAATGACTGATTACTGATGACTAACCGAAACCGGGGAGATTCAGTCCGCCGGTGAGTTCTTCCATTTTCTCCCGCATCGTCATCGTAGACTTAGCGTACGCATCCTGCATCGCCACCGTGACGAGTTCAGAAACCACATCAGCACCTTCACCGAGGGCATCCGGCGAAATTTCCACGCGGCGCGGTTCTTGGTTGCCGCTGAGAAAAACTTTCACCAAGCCGCCGCCGGCAGTTCCCTCAATTTCCATTACATCCAACTCTTCTTGGAGCTTTTTAGCTCCTTCTTGAACCTGCTGAGCTTTTTTGAAAGCTTCAGTCAGTTCTTTCATTTTGCCCAGGCCGAAGCCAAATCCTTGTCCTGATTTTGTCATAAAAAAACTCGGTAAGTGGGGAAACTCAGTGTATGAAAGACCTGAGAGGGAAACGACACAGGCGTTTTTAATCGCCTTAAATCCCCTTTCGGGGTTGGAGGGGTATGGTTGCCCCTCATGAAAGAGGTATGGTTGCCTCGCTCTCCCTTGCGGGGTAATGTTCGCTTCGACCTGTTATAAAGGCTTTTTAGACCTGCAACACTGTTTCAGTGACTTTAAAACTGTTTAATTGCAGAT
>JAUBOG010000219.1:0-10317 GCA_036700105.1 Microcoleus occultus BM001215583 | reverse complement strand
CGGTGCTGCTCGTCTTTAACAAAAATTGGGTCTGGCGTAGCATTTATAGTGTGGTTTAAAAATTCTTCAGACGCTTTCAGTTGCGCTTCGTAGCGGTAGCGATCGCTCACATCCAACACTACTTCGATCATCCGGTCGATCGACCCGTCCAGCCCCCGGATGCAGCGCAGCGAAACTCGCGTGTGAACTATTTCGCCGTCTTTTCTGAACCACCTTTTGTCACAGATGCAACCGTCGATCGTACCTGCAAAAATCAGAGACATTTTTTCGCTATTTGCCTCAAAATCTTCTGGATGAGTCAAAGAGAGCCAATTCTTTTGTACGAGTTCGTCGCGCTCGTATAAGAGCAAGTTGCACAGGGCATCGTTAACTTCTATCCAATTGCAATTTTGGGCAATTGCGGGGTCAATAATTGGAGCGACGATGGCAATTCCGATCAAAGAATTTTCCACCACCGAGCGATATTTTTCTTCGCTTTTTCGCAGTGCATCTTGGCTGTTCTGGCGTTCTATGGCGTAACGGAGCGATCGAATTAACAGTTCGCCGTCGATTTTTCTTTTTACTAAATAATCCTGTACGCCGGCCGAAATCAACCGCAGCGCAAGTTCTTCGTCGTTTTGGGCGGTCAAAACTACGATCGGCACATTTACCCCGTACTCTTGTACCCGAGCCACCGTCTCAATTCCCCGACTGTCTGGGAGTGAAAGGTCTAATAAAATAATGTCAAAATTTTCTTGATTCAATTGCTGCTGCGCTTCGCTGAGGCGATCGACTTTCGTCAGCAATATACGCTGCTGGCTGCTAATTTCTGACAGTAAATCTTCAATAAGTTCAGCTTCTTGAGGGTTATCTTCTACTAACAGAACTTTCAAGCACGTAGGAGGCACAGCTAAGTTAAAAACTGCTTTCATAATTAATAATTATTAATCAAGTTTTTGGGTCAAGCTAACTTTGATTTCCCGGGTATTTATTAAATTGCACCTACACAGACATCGGCGCTTTCAAAACTTAGGTTAGATTGCGGTAAGGGCGATCGTTACAAAAATGGTGTTTAAGACCTAAAATCATATCACAAACCAACTCCGCTGTCAACGCGAAGCATTTTTTATTCTAACTAAGATATTGCACCATGATCAATAATGCTGTAGGGGCGGGTTCGCCTGCATGCTTTGAAGCTTGCAGACAGGTTAAATAAACCCGCCCCCACCCCACGAAAAATCCCCAATTGACATTGGTGCAAGATGTGAATTATAACTAGCAATTTAACTTCTACCTTTTACCTTCTAGCTTCTGTCTTAAAATATAGGATTTAATTAAGATTCCGCTGCCTTGTAGCTTCCACCTTCTGGCGAAACAGTGTCTCCATCAATCAGCGAGAGTAAAGTAAAAAGTTGAACCTTGGCCCGGTTCCGACTCCACCCAAATACATCCGCCGTGACGTTCCACAATTTTTTGACAAATTGCTAAACCAATACCTGTCCCAGAATATTCTCTTTGAGTGTGCAAGCGCTGGAAAATTTGAAAGATACGCTCTTGATGCTGCGGAGCAATCCCAATTCCATTATCCGAGATAGAAAACAACCAGTTTTCCTCCTGTTTGCAAGCCGTAACATGAACCGCAGGCGGTGCATCGCGGCGATATTTAATCGCATTGCCGATTAAATTTTGAAAGAGCTGTACGAGCTGAGAAATATCACCGATTACCGTTGGCAAGTCGCTGTATGTAACAACTGCTTCAGTGTCGCGAATCGCCCCTTGCAGGTTGGCGAGTGTCTGCTTGATTGCGTGGTTGCAATCTGTCAGTTTAAAAGGTTTTTGACTCCGACCAACTCGCGAATATTCGAGCAAATCGTCAATTAAATTTTGCATTCTCGTACAGCCGTGAACGATATTGCCGATAAACTTAATAGCTTGGCTGTCGAGTTGGTCTTTGTAGCGTTTTTCCAAAAGTTGAGCGTAGCTAGCAATGGTTGCTAAAGGCGCTTGCAAATCGTGAGAAGCCACATAAGCAAATTGTTCTAGTTCCGCATTTGAGCGCGCCAATTCTTGGTTGGATTTCAAGAGAGCAGATTCGGCGCGCTGGCGGTTGGATATCTCTTGCTGGAGGAGCAGATTTTGCTCTTGCAGGGCTTGTTCAACGGCGCGGCGGTTGCTGATTTCTTGTTGCAGAATTTGGTTTTTTTCATAAAGGATTTTTTCCACGGCTAAGCGGCTGCTAATTTCTTCTTGAAGCAGCACATTTTGTTCTTTTAACTGCTTTTGTAAATTCCGCAGAGTCAGGTGACTTTCGATGCGGGCGAGGACTTCTTCAAACTGAAACGGCTTGCTGATATAGTCAACTGCTCCCACAGCAAATGCGTTTACTTTGTCGAATACTTCGTCTTTAGCGCTGATAAAAATTACCGGAATTTCGCGAGTTTTCGGTTCTGATTTCAGGTGTTGGCACACTTCGTAGCCGTTCATTTCCGGCATCATGATGTCGAGCAAAATCAAATCCGGCGGATTAGAATTGCAGGCTCTCAGAGCCATTTGCCCGTTAATCACGCAGCGGGGCGCGTACCCCCGATGAGTCAACATGGTAGACAACAGGCGCAGGTTTTCTGGCGTATCGTCTACTACTAAAATATTGCCTAACGCTGTCACTGGTTGCTGATTGTTCATTGATTATTTTCCAGTTTTTTCAATCTGCTTTTAATATTTTGAATTTGCCAATCCTCACACTCCCAGCAGTAGAGTTAAAGCATTATTGTACCAAGTCAATCCTTTATCTAAAACCTTAAATCCAGCTACTTTGCACATAGCCTCTAAAGCAGAAGCTGTAGGCAGCCACCACCACGGGCCAAAGTCGTTGATGTCAAAAACTGCTTTCTCAATTAGTCCGAAAATTGGTGTGCCGTAGGTGTAGGGCTGCCAGTAAGCTGTTAGGATAGCTCGTTCTGCTTCGCCCAAAGCGGGGATAAATATTACCCCGGAAGCTGGAATTTCGTAACGTCCCCGCTCGTTTTCTATAACTTCTTGGGTAATCGCTGAAGTTAAGATTAAATGCTTCTCTGTTATTTGACGCAAACCGATTAAAATTTGCAAAGGGTGGGGATGATGGTACAAAACTCCTGCACAGTGAACTACGTCGTAAGGCCGGCCAATTTCTGCAAGCTGAATCTGAGTTATATCTCGACTGATACAATTATAATTAGCAATATTTAAACTTGCCATGCGATCGCGAAAATCTTGCCAAGACGGTGCGGATGCGGGGGTGACATCAATCATTGTCAGAGAAACTGCACCGTATTTGCTAGCCACAGATACTTTTTCGTTGACGGTTCCCCACAAGCCGCCGACTTCTGCAAAAGTGTGATTTTTGACGACTCGGGCAATGTAGCGATCGCGAATATCGTCAGCTTCCCATTCTAATAATATACTGCGATCGCCCGCCGAGTGTTTTTTCTCCAAAACTTCCGTTAATTTCGCGGATATTGCCGGATCTTCGGGTCGGATTTCTAATGCCATCAAGTACAAAACTGTTGCTTCGTCAAGCCGATCGCTCTCGGCAAACTTTTGGGCGATTTTGCAGTAAAATTCAGGAGCGTGCAGCGGCTGCAATTCGTGATGATAGTAGCTGGTTGCTGCGTCTGAATCTGCCGGAGTTCTTTTGATCAGAGCAGCGCCTAACTTGGCATAAATCTTGGGAAGATTGGGTTCAATTTGCAGCGCGCAAAGGTAAGCAGAAACAGCCTCGTTCCACTCGTGCAGCTCAGTCAAAGCATCGCCTAAATTGTAATAAGACCAAGCAAGATTTGGGTTGAGTTCAATAGCGCGCTTGTAGGCGATAGCGGCTGGTTTCCACTGCTGGGTTTTCAACAGCGCTTCTCCTAAATTGTGGTAAGTCCAAGAAAAGTCTGGATTGAGTGCGATCGCCCGCTGGTAGGCGCTAATTGCTGCCGACCAATCCTGTACTTTAACTAAGGCTAAAGCTAAGTTATAATGAGACCAAAAGAATTCGGAATCGAGGGCGATCGCCCGTTGATAAGCTGTCACTGCTTCCGACCATTTTTCGAGTTTAACCAGCGCATCTCCCAACTTGTGGCAAGAGCCAGAAGCATCAGGGTCTAAATCAACAGCGCGCTGGTACGCAGCGGCGGATTCCGACCATTTTTCTAATTTGCTGCAAGCTTCGCCGATGCTGTAGTAAGACCAAGAAAAATTCGGGTTAATTTCAACAGCAGTGCGGTAGACAACGAGGGCTTCTTGCCATTGTTCTAACTTCAACAGAACGCTGCCTAAATTGTAGTAAGACCAAAAAGCATCGGGATTTAACTCAATACTTTCGCGGTAGGCTTTCTCTGCTTCGCGCCAGAGTTCCTTCGCTTGCAAAAGATTGCCTAATTTGTAATGAAACTCGGAGATATCCGGCTGAAGCTTAATAGCTTTGCGGTAGTTTATAATAGCTTCATCCCACTGTTTCAGTTCCGCTGCGGCTCCGGCTAATTGGCAATAAGCTTCGCAAAAACTGGGATTTAAATAAATCGTGCGGTGGTAACAAACTAGGGCTTTTTCTGGTTTGTTTTGAGCGAGCAAAGTATTGCCCAAATCGAGATATTCTTCGGGTATTTCGCTCGGTTCAACCATCAGCGCTTGATACCAACAATCAGTCGCTTCCTCTGATTGACCGACTTGGGTAAATATCCGGCTTAAATTGCGGTAAAATCCTGCAAAGTCGGGTTGCAGGGAAATAGCTTTTTGGTAACAGGCGATCGCCTCTTGCCATTGTTCTAAACTAGCGCAGAGAGTGCCGAGGTTGGCAAAAGCTTCGGCAAAATCTGGTTGCAGGGCGATCGCAACTTTATACCAATAGCGCGCGTCTTCTAGCTTGCCCTGAGCTTGCAGCGCCTTTCCCAAGGTTTTGCAAGTTTCGGCAGAATCGGGGTGCGAGGCGAAGAATTCGCTGCCTAGGGCGATCGCCTCATCTAACTTTCCGGCGGCTAAATACAATTGGGCCTGTTTCTGTAAATCAACCGCTGCTATTTCTGAATTCACTTTTTGCGTTCCTATTTAGTAATAATTGCTTAGATAATGCTAGGGCAAAACTTGTCTAATTTCCCGCTAATGCACAGACATCTGCTTACCTGTAAATACCCGATCACCTGCACGCGATTTGTGCGGTCTAATTTTCAGTAAATTAGCACAAAAGTTTAGGAAAAACCAATTTGGATTAAACTAAGATAGCAACAGGTTAACAGCGAGGTAAACAATGTCAGCAGCGACTCAGACACCGCAAGTCAGCGTAATTATACCAGCATACAACGGCGATCGGTACATTGTGCAAGCCGTAGAAAGCGTGTTTGCACAAACCTATACAAACTGGGAAATTATCGTCATCGACGACGGTTCGACGGATGAGACACATCAGGTATTGCAGCCTTATTTTGACAGAATTTGTTACATTTATCAGCAAAATCGAGGAGTAGCAGCCGCCCGCAACCGAGGAATTCAGGAAGCCAAAGGCGAATTCATTGCTTTTTTAGATCAAGATGACTTCTTTGCCCCCGATAAATTAGCAGCACAAATAGCACTATTTCGACAGCAACCGTCATTAGGAATTGTCAACAGCGGCTGGCGTGTAGTTAACGAGCAAGGCGGCGCTATTTCCGAGATAAAACCTTGGCTGTATTTCCCCAAATTAGACTTAGAAACTTGGATAGTACAAATGCCCGTACTTCCTGGCGCGATGATTTTCTCCCGCCAGTGGCTGGAACTTGCAGGCGGGTTTAATTCAGAGTTTGATTCAGTAGACGATTCAGATTTAGTTTTGCGTTTAGCAGTGTTGGGCTGCGAAGCAGCTTGGCTGCCTCAAGTGACAGTATCCTACCGCCAGCACGGCCAAAATGTCTCAATAAAAAAAGCCCTAAAACAAGCAAATCTTTTTATTACCTTAAAACAGAAATTTTTCCAGCTTCCCGATTTGCCGCAGCACATCCGCGAGTTAGAAAATCCGGCTTTCTACGAGGCATTGACGTGGATGGCGTGGCAATTGTACTATAGTAACTATCCAGTAGAAGCGGTTGAATTTTACCGAAAATCTCTCCGCTACAGTCCTTATTCTGCCAAACAAACAGTCACAGATTGGCTCAAACGTCTGGCTGCTATTTCTCAAACTTACGGACTTGCAATCGATTTTAGCAACTTAAGAAACCTATCACAGTGGAAACAGTTAATGGCTAGCATACTTCCTTCCAAAACACCGCGAGTCAGCGTCATTATCCCCGCCTACAACTGCGAGCGCTACATTAGTAGAGCCGTCGAAAGCGCTATTAATCAAACTTACCAAGACTGGGAAATTATTGTCGTAGACGACGGTTCTACAGACAGCACTAGCCGAGTTTTAGATGCTTACCGCGATGTAATTCAGTACGTCTATCAGGAAAATCAAGGAGCAGCAAAAGCTCGGAATCGCGCTTGCGAACTCGCCAAAGGCGAATTCTTAGCTTTTCTCGATGCCGACGACTTCTTTTTGCCAGAAAAACTGAGCAAACAAATTGCTTGTTTTGAGGCTGACCCCTCTTTAGGGATGGTACAAAACGGCTGGTTGATGGTAGATGAAACCGGAAAAGACATCTGCGCATCCATGCCTTGGCAAGCCGCACCCAACTTAGATTTAGAAACCTTTGTAGTATACAAAAATGTGCGTCCCAGCGCGATGATGCTGCGGCGCGAATGGTGGGAAAGTTTAGGCGGTTTCGACCCTCGGTTTCCGCCAACCGAAGATTTAGATTTTGCTTTGCGCTTGGGTTTAAAAGGCTGCAAATGTGTTTGGTTGAAAGAGATATTAACCTGTTACCGACAGCACGATAAAAATTTGATGTCCGGCGGGTTAAAAGTAATGAAAAGTATGGAAACGGTGATGGAACAATTCTTCGCCAGACCCGATTTGCCCGATCGCATACGCCAACTAAAAAAGGCAGAACGTTACAAATGTCTAGTCTGGATCGCGTGGCGGATGTACCGCGACGGATATTTAGCAGAGATGGTCGAGTGCCTGCAAAAATCTCTATACTACACTCCTTTTACTGGCACAGAAACTGTTTTCAAATGGTTGGAAAATTTTAGAGTTGCTTCCGAAGAATACGGCAGTAATTTTGATGCTTATGCCTTGACCAATTTACCAGAATGGCAAAATATAGTAGTCGAGGCTGCCAACAATACTTATCAATTTAAATTAGCGCCTAGTTCAACTTACCGCAAACTTGCAGGGCACGTACTCCTGTACGCAGAAGACCACGGAATCGGCGGTTTGGCGCAGTTCAACCACTCGTTGCTTTGCAAATTAGCAGCCGACGGCTACCGAGTTACCAGCGTGCAAACTAAAACTTCTAATCCTTTAATTACCGAACAGCAGCAGCTAGGTATAGAGCATATCTGGCTGGAGTTCGACACGATGAAAGAGTTTTTGCGAATTGCTTACAATTGTACGGATGCTGAACGAATTTACGCGCAAGCTAAACCGGATTTAATTATATTTAGCGACGGCTGGCCGATGGCAAATTTTGCGGCGAAACAAGTTGCTATCAAACAAAATATCCCTTACGTAATTACTCTCGGTTATATCGATCGCACTTATCGAACTTTCAACCGCGGCGATCAAATTCCGTATTTCGATGCTGTCTCCTATCAGTACAATTTAGCCAAAGCAGTCATCGCTGTTTCCCACGAGAATTTAAACTTGTTCAAGAGTTTGTTTAAAGTGCCTCTGGAACGGGGAAAAGTCATTTATTACGGCCGCCCGAACAGTTATTTTGAACCGCCAAACCTTTCAAACCGCCAACGCTTGCGCCAAGAACAAGGAATCCCCGAAGATGCTGTCGTTTGTTTCACGGCGGCGAGACTGACTCCAATTAAAGGATATCAGTATCAATTGCAGGCGATCGCCCAACTGAAAAATCGTCCGATTTGGCCGCAGCTATACTTCGTTTGGGCCGGCCCGGGTTCTGCCACTCACGATAACATGGAACCGGAATTGCGAGCAACTGTCAGCCAATTGGGAGTAGAAGAACAAGTTAAATTTTTGGGTCAGCGGTGGGATGTTGCCGATTGGTTGGACGCCAGCGACATCTTTATTTTATCTTCAGAAGCTGAAGGAATGCCGCTAGCAGTAATGGAAGCAATGGCGAAAGAATTGCCCGTAATTGCCACAGCAGTCAGCGGCATTCCCGAAGAGTTGGGAGACACAGGAAAGTTAATCGCCGATCCTAAAATTGACCCAGAAAAAACAGCGCAAGAGTTAGCCGAAACGGTAGAAATGTGGGCGCAAAATCCCGAATTGCGGAGGCTTGCAGGACAAGCTTGCAAACTGCGGGCGGAGGAATTATTCAAGGAAGAACGGATGCTTCGGGAATATGCAGAAGTCATCGAACAAGCTTTGTCTGCTGACAGCAATAGCGACAGCATTTCTATTAACCCCAAAGTCCAAAAACAGATCCAGCAAGTTGACAGTATGCTCTATTACTATTATCTAGTATGGCAAGCATGGCAAGCGTTCGATCGCGGGGATATGTCCGGGATGGTCGAGAATTTGCACTCATCTTGGAAATGCACGCCGCTGCTGACAACTGAAACTATTTTGAGCTGGGTCACAAATTTTGTGATGCTATCTTCAGAAAAGGGCGTTAAACTTGATACTTACTCGCTAACTCATTCAAAAGCGTGGCAAGAATTGATAGAATCAATACAGGGTTTGGAAGTTGCTTTTTCTGTTCGTTAAAACTGGCTGCAATTCCATTCCCTAAAACCGTTTGTAGTAAGGAGTTTAGTCCTTATTGGATCGAGTAAGGTGCGCAGTGCGCACCCTACATAAAAACTATTTGTGATTGATTCCTGTTTTTCACTTCGCCAGCAAATACAATATGCAATTCACCTTCAGATTCCCACCTATTAATAAGTTGCTGCCAATTTGCTTAGCTGCGGTAACTGTCGTGTTAATCGCGTATTTTGGGCAGCAGCCAAGTATTGCTCAAGTGCGATCGAACGTGACAGTCGATTTTGGACAGCCAGCCACCGGCATCGTCTCAATGAGCGGCTTCCTGCACGGAATCGACCCCGCAAAGCCGCCGGATAGCTCTGTCAAGCCCTTGCAGCCGAAGCTGTGGCGTGTAGGAAGACTCGATGTGTACGATCGAGTAATCGCCAGCGGAGCCGAATTTCAACTCTTAGTCAGCGACTTGTGGGGCTACGGTAGCAACCCCAAAGGCTGGCCCTATCAAAACTATCCCGCGTGGGAAGCATTCATCCGACAGTTAGCCCAGCAAAATAAAGGCAAAAAAATTATTTGGGATATCTGGAACGAACCCGATTTAAAAAATCCGTTTTGGAAGGGAAGCAGAGCACAATTCTTTGAAACTTACAAAAGAGCTTACAAAATTTTGCGGGAAGAATTGGGGCCGTCAGCCACGATCGGCGGGCCGAGCATCAGCACTTACAGCAAAGAATATTTGACCGCATTTTTGGATTACTGCAAAGCGAACAAACTGGAAGTAAATTTCTTGGCTTGGCACGAACTCAACGATACCATAATTTTATTTGTGGACGACCACGTATTCGATGCCAAACGCAATTATCAACAAAGTCCGTTTTACAAAGAACTGAAGTTGCAAAAAATTTATGTCAACGAAATTGTCGGGGAATTAGCGCAGTATCAGCCGGGAGAAATTTTAGGTTATTTGTATAACTTGGAGTATGCAAAAGCAGACGGTGCTTGCAGAGCTTGTTGGGATACAACAGGAACTCAAAAAGTTAGCAATTGCTTCAATAATACGCTGACTGGGACGGTAACACCCAACACTTTCGAGCCGAGAGCAGCTTGGTGGACTTACAAAGCTTATGCTGATGGAGTGAATTCGCGGGTGCTGAGTCAGTCGGATAACGATCGCCTTGTCGCTTTAGCCAGCAAGTCCAATCCTGAAGGTAAAGCACAGGTGCTTTTAGGTTATTTTGACCGCAATTATTCCTCAGCCGCAACGGTGACGTTAAACCTAGCGAATTTGCCAGCCCTAGGTATCCAAAGCGGTCAAAAAGTTAGTCTGAAATTAGAGAAGATTCCGAATAATTTAGAACGTGCTGTGCAAAAACTTGTGATGGTTAAGGAAGAAAAGATTTCGGTTGGTAGCGGCAGTTTGACTTATGTTATTCCTAATTTTAACGTTCACGAAGGCTATTTGTTGACGGTTAGCAAGTGATATCGTTTCTGGTTGCACCGGAATTATAGAGGACACGGCACTGCCGTGTCCCTACCGCGATTAATTGTAGGGACACGGCACTGCCGTTTCC
>JAUBOG010000218.1:0-10371 GCA_036700105.1 Microcoleus occultus BM001215583 | reverse complement strand
TCGCCTCTAGCCGGTGAGGTGATTCGGATTTTAACTCGTTACTGGAAAGAGTAGTTATTGGGGGCGATGGCTGTCGCCTCGGCTATCGCCTACGCACTTTTTGTGTTAAGTGCGATCGGCCTTTGTGTTTCATTGAAGGGCGATCGACCTTTGTGTCTCGATAATAGCTGACAACCGGATCGAAAGGGCGATCGACAAAGCCTGGAAGTGCGATCGAGCTTATGAGGAAAAATCGAAAGGGCGAGGGGACTTTAGGGATAATTTGGTAACATAACAGCATAGCTCATCGGCTGCTGACCAAACTGAAACGAAGCTCGAAATGTCAAACAACTGTCCGATGCAGTGACTTATTATTATCTCACACAACGGCACAACAAATAGAGAAAAGTAATAAACCTTATTCTAAAGGTCATACAAAAGCTTTCTTTCAAGCTGAATAGCTTCAACCTTGGACTTTAATAGAGACTCAAAAGGGCTTTCTCTTTCCAATAGAAATACAAGCTCCTTCAAAGTGAAAAGTACAATAATTTTTTGATTAAGTGCTGCTTTGATATCAATAATTGCTGCCTCAGTGTAGCCGGATGCTGAAATAAAGATACCACGAACATCAGTCCTCGCGAAAAGCCGCATCATATGCGGTGTTACATCTCCAGGACCTAATGCTTCTTTACACCATTTCATTTCAATAAGGTAAAGACAACTATTGACCTCAATTGCTCCATCAACTTGTTGAATTACTCCTTCATTATTTTCACCTTTTATAGTGAAAGATTCTCTAACTAAAATCCCCTCACTCTCAAAGAGGCTGTTTAAAATAGCTTCTAACTGCTTCCCTCGTTTTTGAGCATTAGTTTCTTGATAAAGTCCAATTAACTCAGACTTTAGCTGCTCACGTTTCTGTTTCTTTAGCTTAAGCTGTTTAATTCTTGCTTCTTCGTCTTGTTGGCGTTTTTTTCTCTCTTCTTCACGCTGAGATTCATGATACTGTTTTTGCCTTGTATCAGAGTCTGTATGATTTATCGATTCTCTAACTCTAGCTACGAAACCCCTAGCTGGTATTTGATCGTCAGGCCAACATCCGGAAAAGTCTTTAAAATCAACAACTCGCTTGATAATTTCTCTTCTTTCGCGAAGTGCAGCATCCCCAGCTTCATTCAGCCGAATTATCACGTCTCTAACAATCTGATACTTACTAATATTATTTCTATCTTGCTCAACCCTACGGCGAATATCTGCTAGAAATTTTTGACTAACCCCAGCACTTGAAAAGAATACTATAACATCCGTTTTACTCTTACAAAGCCTTGGAATAGTCTGTGTAAGTAGATCTATAAGCTCAACTGAAAAATGAAAGACTTGACCGTCCATTTTTTATATTTGTAAGTAAGGATGACAGAAGTGTAAATAAAGTAAAAGTACCAAAGTGTGCTGGCAGTAATAATTATACCATCACCAACCAAATACCAGGAAAGACACAATTGAGCTTAGTATTGACTAATTTTGTGAGGATTAATCATCCTATAAATAATAGTTAAACACCTTTACTCCAGCAACCCATAGTGTTGTAGCATTAAATGTTCACACCTAGCATTTTAGTATTAAAATACTGTGTTAACCGATAGCTCAGAAGGCTAACTAGATATTGACCCGTATTTACAATAAAAAAGAATTTTATGTATATTACCGCAGATTTTATTTACTGTCAAGAGACACTCAAAAAAATTTGAGGATTTTGCAGTCTCTAGGATTGGCAATATAGTGTGCCTTATAGCCCTACATAACCGCATTTTACTTTCTTTCATGACCAAAGGGTATTGAGTCTTATATGACTTAGCTCTATAAGTCGATCGCACTTGCAACTCCTTCATCTGCTTCTCATCCATACTCGATCGCACATTTGGTAATAAAAACCGCTTAATCTTTAATTAGTGTCAGGCCGGAAGCGCAAGCCATTGAGCGATCGCACTCTCTGAATAGTTTCAAAATCGCGATCGTTATGAACTAGAATAAGTTGGTGTTCGATCGCAAGTTGGGCAATGCAGCAGTCGATACTACTTCTAACCGTTAACCCCTGTCGTTGCAAATCATAGTAAATCCGAGCAGCCGCTACCCAAGTATTAGGTGTAGACTCGATGTAGTATTGTTCTTGGAGATAAGTTTCTAATAGTGTCCACTCCCTTTCATCTCGACAACCTTGCAAAAGTTCCATCTGAGTAAATCTGTTCAGAAAAATACTTTCATCATTGATTATTGCTTCCAGGGATTGGCGTACTACACCTGTCCTGTCGCGGAAAACGCCGATCCAGACTGATGTATCAATCAGAAACATTTCGGTTTTCCCGCAAGGCTTTGTAATCGTAGTCGGTCGAAAATTGAATTTGTCCGCTTAAATCTAGTAGGTTCCGCTTTTTACGGGTGCGAATTAATTCTTGCAAAGCAAAGTCAATCAGTTCTTTTTCTGTATTGAAATTGGTTAAGCGAAAGGCTTCTTTAACCAATTCTTCGTTAAGTTCAACGGTGGTTTTCATGGTTGATCTTTCATCTCATTGTAATGATACTTACAAGCCACGATCGCAATTTCGACCTCCGTAACTGGGGAAACTAATCGTTTTTACTTATTTTTGATTATGATAATTATAGCGTTTTTAGTTTAATGACAACGAAGTATTCTCGGAAAAAACCCGGTTTCTGACTAACCACAAATCAAAGAAACCGGGTTTGTGGGAGTTTCTGGGAGGCGTAACCAAGTTTTATCGAAAAAATCCGGTTTCTCGCCACCCATCCACTATTCATTGAAGCTGTTTTACATACCTATGACTTCGGTACATAGGTCGATCGCACTTGCAACTCCTTCAACTGCTTCTCATCCACACCAGACGGCGCATTTGTCAGCAAACACCCGGCTTGCTGTGTCTTTGGAAATGCCATGACATCCCGAATCGATTCCTCGCCAGCTAACAGCATTACCAACCGATCCAAGCCGTAGGCGATGCCGCCGTGGGGAGGGGTTCCGTACTCGAACGCATCCAACAAAAAGCCAAACTTATTGTAAGCTTCTTCTGTGGATAAGCCGATCGCCTCAAACACCTTTTCCTGAACATCCCGCTGGTAAATCCGCAGGGAACCGCCGCCGACTTCCGTACCGTTTAATACCAAATCGTAAGCTTGAGCTCTGGCTGTTTTCAAGTCGGCAATATCGTCGGGATGCGGCGCGGTAAATGGGTGGTGCAATGCTTCCAAACGCTTCTCGTCGGCGTTCCATTCAAACATCGGGAAATCTGTCACCCATAGCAGATTCATCTTGTCTTTGTCAATCAATCCCAATTCGTTACCGACGAACAAACGCAATCTATCTAAAGTCTTATTGACAGTGATGGCATCAGCGGCTGCAAATAACAGCAAATGACCTGGTTGCGCGCCGGTGCGATCGAGCAATTCCTGTTTTTGAGCCTCAGTCAAATTATCCTTAATGGCGCCGATCGTATCAATTTCGCCATTCTCCCGCACCCGGATATAAGCTAATCCCTTAGCCCCGGCTTCGCTGGCTTCCTTGAACAAATCGCCGCCCGGTTTAATCCGCACGTTAGAAATCGCGTCGTTACCGCCCGGAATCGGCAAAATTTTCACAATTCCGCCCGCAGAAACCGCACCGGAAAACACCTTAAATCCCGAATCTTTCATCAAATCGGAAACATCGACTAATTCCATACCGAAGCGAGTATCAGGTTTGTCGCTACCGTAGCGATCCATCGCTTCTGCGTAAGTCAAGCGCGGGAAAGGACAAGGCAATTCCACACCTTTCACACTTTTGAAAATATTGCAGACTAAACCTTCATTTAAGGCGATGACTTCTTCCACAGACATGAAACTCATTTCCATGTCCAATTGCGTGAATTCCGGCTGTCTGTCGGCGCGCAAATCTTCATCGCGGAAGCAGCGGGCGATCTGATAGTATCTGTCGAAACCAGACACCATTAACAATTGTTTGAACAACTGCGGCGACTGCGGCAAAGCATACCACGCACCGGGATTGACGCGGCTGGGAACTAAATAATCTCTCGCACCTTCAGGAGTCGCGCGAGTTAAAATCGGTGTTTCAATTTCCATGAAACCCTCAGCATCTTCGAGGTGGCGGCGCATGGCTTTCACAACTTGGTGGCGAAGCTGCAAATTCCGACTCATGCGATCGCGCCGCAAGTCCAAATAGCGATATTTCAAGCGCAAATCTTCGCGCACGCTTTCAGTTTCCGCCGTCGAAACTTGAAACGGTAGCTGTTTGCGCACCGCATTCAACAACTCGATTTCGTCAGCGTAAATTTCTATCTCACCCGTAGCTAATTTTGGGTTGAGGGAATCTGCGGGGCGGTTGGTGACTCGCCCGGTAATTTTGACTACGTATTCGTTGCGCAAAGCCTCCGCCGCCTGATAGGAATCTGGCGTGCGTTGGGGATCGCTGACAATTTGCACTAAGCCCGATCGATCGCGCAAATCCAAAAAAATCACCCCGCCATGATCGCGGCGGCGATCCACCCATCCGTAAAGGGTTACAGTCTCTCCGATATGTTCGCTTCGCACTTCGCCGCAGTAGTAAGTTCTCATGGTTGGGGGTTAGGGACTAAAAATAAAGCTTTTTGATTATAGCGCTTAGTGTCAAAACCTTTTATGAACAGGCAAGATGCCCGTTGCACAATAAAATTAAATCTTTGTGGAACGGCAAGATGCCTGTTCCACCAGAAAATTCAATCTTTGTGGAACAGGCATCTTGCCTGTTCTTTAAAATCGTGCCATATCTAAGTTTAATGCTTCTTGTCAAAAAACGCGGTTAGCGCCTGGAATGCAGACTTAGCCGCATCCGTCAAGCGAGCGCCGAGCGACTCAATTTCCGCAACAATAACGTGCCAATTCTTTTCAGCTTCGGTGTGAATTCGATCGACAGCTTGTTCGATGCGATCGCGCTCAATTAACTTATTTTGTTCCACTGCTTCTCGCGCTTGCCGCACTGCTTTCAAATAAGCCTCGCGGCTGACTTCGCCTGCATCTTGCACCTGCGCTTGCGCCCGCGTTTTAATTGCGTCAACCACCAGCCAATTTTTCTCGGCTTCCTTTTTAATCAGGGCTGCTGCTTCTGTCATTCTTTCTTTGGCGTGAGTCTTATTTTGTTCGATCGCCAACTGCGCTTTATTGGCTGCGTTCAAATAAGCTTCGCGGGTGATATCGCCCGCTGCTTGCACTTCTGCGGTGGCGCGTTTTTTGATCGCTTCAAACAAAGCCGCAGTTTCGGCGATCGCCTCATCAGTAGCGTCGGGCATCTCTTCTTTGACGATCGCCGTCGTTTCGGGAGTTACATCTATGATTTGTTCTTCGGTCATATTTGGATCTGTCATCTCAATTGTCTCCTTTTTTAGCAAACATTTTGAAAAAATCTCACAGTCGGCAGAGGCAGACTTTGTATGTATAGATACTGACTTAATTCTACTCTATGCGGTCGATCTAGCAGTTATTTACATTATAGCTGCACCATCAAAGCTGCTTTGCAGGAGACCGCCAATTTCCAGGTACGGTTTAGCGTACATTAAAGTGTTCGCACAGCAGCTCGGACTGTCAACCAATTCCCCATTCCCCATTCCCGATTCTCAATTCCCGACTACTGTCAAACATCGCCCGAATATAACAAGTGGTGATTTTTATGGGCTTGCAGCAAAGATTCAGGAAATTCGGATTGAGATAACAAGATATCTTGGAAGGCGGCTTTCATCTGCAAGGCGCAGATTTGCGGTGGCACTTTGCCCATTTCCTTACCCAGATCGGGAATAGCGATAGTTTCAATGATATGCTTGACTGGCGTGCCGTCTGGAACAGTGCCAAATTTCACGAGAGTTAAAATAGCGCGGGTTGCCAGATACACATTTAGTGTCTCTCTTAAAACAGTAGGAACCCGCATAATTGGAGCAGCTATTAAATAGGGAATTTCAGCATGATCCGTGTCTACAACTTCAGCGCATCCTACTAAAAGTTCACCGTGATGGCGAGTCTGAATTAGTTTTTGCAGGCGTTGTTGAACGTGACCTCCAAAATATTCCGAAATTTCTAAATCTAAGCCGCTGTCCATGAAGCCAAAACTATTAGTCGGACTAACAATAGCATCGCATTTTACATCAAAGATTGAGCCGCAGTGTATCTTGACACTTTCCATGTTGCCGCAAGTGCTTTCCCAGGCTCTAACTAAGTCACCGTCTGCGGCAGCCAACACAATTTGCATAAATACTCACTATAATTTTTCATTGCGAACAGCTAGAGCGATCGTCAATTCAATCATACAATACTTTAGATGAGTCCGCTCAATCTAAAATTTAGATTAATTTCAACTTGCAAATCTTCAAAAACTGTATGCTGCAAGATCCGAATCTGGGCCATCCGATCGCAATTAGTTTAGGTGCTGTTGCCGGCGCTTTGAGCCGGTATTATATCACCTTGTGGTTTGCCAACCGCTTCGGTACGGCTTTTCCCTACGGAACTTTTTTTATTAACGTTACCGGTTGCTTGGCGATGGGATTTTTTATCACCCTCGCTTTTGAACGGGCGGCGGCTGTTGGGCCGGAAGTGCGGTTAATGGTAGCAACGGGCTTTTTGGGGGCTTATACTACTTTTTCTACTTACGGTTTAGAGACGAATGTCTTGTGGCGCGATCGAGCTTACAGCTCGGCTATTTTTTACTGGGCTGGGAGTGCCGTACTAGGAGTCATTGCAGTGCAGTTAGGTGCGATTTTAGCGCGAATTGCCAAATAGATAAAATCAAAATGAAAAATCTCAATCATTCTCCATTGGTTGGGTATTGATTAAATTATACCAATTTAAAACGAAATAACAGTATTCTTGTCCCCCCGCAAAGCAGCGGGGGGGTCGAAGAGTGTTGCACGATTTTAGAAAAATGGTATTAATGACCGCTCTAAAAATCCAGTTTTTTGATAAAATAGGTTTTGGCGATCGCTCCTGATTTACGCTTTAATTGATATGTGGCAGATTTTACCCATTCCCGCGCTCGGGTTTTGATAAAAATGAAATGAATTTACGGTTGTTATATAACCGGATGGGATGATATTTGATCGGCCTTGGGTACGGTGGCATAACTTGGGAGAAGTGGTATGAATACACAGCCGATTTTTGGCATCTTCGCGGTGAGGAAAGAAAACCCCCATCATCGGGATATTAAGGCTGTAAAGTCTTCAGAATCGATCGAGTCTTGATACCTGAGAGCGATTCGCAATTCTGCATTCGACGGATCTGTTGGCAAAAATGTTCGGGCGCAATTCTCCTTTCCTACTGATGAGTATCGCCGATCGCGATCGATGTATTTGAGCCAAAATCGGGCAAGGCCAGCCGCGCGCCAAGCTAAGGATAGGGTAAGGTGCCGATCGAGCACGCGGGCAAGTCGGATAACTGCAACCAGTGGCGTCAATAGGCTCTAAACTGTATTCAGGAAGGCGCGCAGCACAGGTTTAGGAGGGTCATCAGTGACAGAAAAAAATTATCAATCCTCTTCGTTACCCACCTACGCGCGAAAAGAACTACGGGAATTAGTTCGATCGCAGTTAAAGGCTTTGTTGGAACAAGGAGACTTTCAAGGAGCAAAAGCGATTTTGCAGCCGGTACAGGAAGCCGACATCGCTGAAGCTATCGAAGGCCTACCAGAAACCATGCAGGTGATAGCTTTTCGCTTGCTGAATAAAGATGAAGCGATCGGAGTTTATGAATATCTCGACTCCAGCGTTCAGCAGTCCCTCTGCGAAAAATTCAAACGCCAAGAAGTGATTGACATTGTAGACAAAATGTCCCCGGACGATCGGGCTAAACTGTTTGACGAACTACCCGCAATCTTAGTCCGCCGCCTCTTGGGCCAATTGAGCCCGACGGAACGCGAAGCTACGGCCCAACTCTTGGGTTACGAAGCCAGTAGCGCCGGCCGGATCATGACCCCAGAATACATTTCTCTCAAAGAAAGCTTTACCGTCGCCCAAGCTTTAGACCGAATTCGCTCTTTGGCTAAAACTACCGAAACAATTTATTCTCTCTACGTCACCGACGCCGCCCGCAGCTTGACCGGCATTTTATCGCTGCGGGATTTAGTCACTTCCCCCCTCGACAAAACCGTCGGCGAAATTATGACCCGCGACGTAGTTTCCGTTCAAACTGGAACTGATAAAGAAGAAGTAGCCAGGCTGATCCAGCGTTACGATTTTTTAGCAGTCCCCGTTGTAGACCGCGAACAGCGCCTCGTCGGGATCATTACAGTTGACGATGCGATCGACATTTTAGAACAAGAAGCGGCAAAAGATATTTATACCTTGGGCGGCGTTCAGTCCGGCGGCGACAACTATTTTCAGACCGATTTAATCACCGTTGCTCGTAAAAGGGTGGTGTGGCTGTTTGTTCTGCTTTTAACCAATACTGTCACCGGCGCAATTATTAGAGCTCAACAAGATATTTTGCAGCAAGTAGTAGCTCTAGCAGCGTTTATTCCGCTGCTGACGGGCACTGGAGGTAATGTCGGAGCTCAGTCCTCAACTGTGGTAATTCGCGGCTTGAATACCGACGAAATTACAGCAATGGGCCCCTTTCAAGTAATTGTGCGCGAGGGGATGGCGGGAGCGCTGCTAGGAGCTATATTGGGGACTGTAGCGACGGGATGGGCTTATACTCTGCAAGGGAGTTTAGCAGTGGCTCTGGCGGTAGGGGTAAGTTTGTTTGCGATCGCAATTTTAGCTTCTATTGCCGGTTCAGCTCTGCCGTTTCTCTTCCGTTCTTTGGGTTTAGACCCGGCTTTAATGTCTGCTCCTTTTATTACCACCGCAGTTGATGTCCTCGGCGTCTTGATTTATTTCACTTTAGCTCGACTCATTTTGCAGATTTAATATATTTAAGTAGATTGACATAAATAAAAAACCCATAGTAATTTTAAATTCCGCGATGTACAGCCTCCCAATTCCCAATTCCCTATGCCCAATTCCCTATTCCTAATTCCTAATTAACTTATGCCATCATCCAATTCATCAACCAAAATCCAAAATCCCAAGCCGAGCAATTTGCTAGAAACTGCTGAATTGGTTTTTATTGCTGCCTCTGCTGCGGGATTGGCTGCTAGTTTGGTTTGGCAGCAGAGTGTTTATACCGAAGTGCCTGTAGTGATTGCGCTCTTTTTGAATTTTGCGAACCGCCAGAAGCTGCACGGGCAAGTTAAAACAAGTACGGCGGCAGTGTTCGATCGCGTAAATCAACAAGCAGCTACTGCCGATCGCGCGATCGAGCAATTGCAACTTGCTGTCAATGCTTTAGATGAAGCTCTTGCCCAAACATCTCGCGAAAATCTCAATGTTGCGCAAGGAGAAAACGCGCATTCGCTAATTTCAGCAATTGAGAACCTGCGCCAGCGACTGATAATTTTAGAAAAAACTATTAAAATGATTCAAAGCGAGATCGAACTGACTGGGCGTCAATTCAAACAGCGGCCGGAGTTAGCACAAGTCGAAACTTTGACAGCAATCATGCTCGATTTGCAGCAGTTTATCAACGAACTGCCGCAGTGGGGAAATTTGCAGCAGCGGCAGCTAACAGAACTTCAGCAAAAAGTAGATGATGCTTTAGGGCGGCTAGCTGAAGAAATTGCTGCTATTCCCAACCGGGTGCAGGAAGCTGTGGGCGATCGCAATTCCCAACCAGAAAATTCTGCTGCTCAAATTAATGCCGATCGACCTAAAACCCAGAATGAAAAAATTCGCCAAAAGTACCCCAGAGCCTATGTAAAATGGACTCGGGAGGAAGAGGATAATTTGAAGAACGAATATGCTAGCGGCCGAGAAATTGGCGAATTAGCTCAGAGATTTCAGCGACAGCCCGCTGCCATTCGTTTGCGGCTGCAAAAATTAGGATTAATGGAATAAGGGTAATTGGGAATTGGGAATAGGGCATAGGGCATAGGGCATGGGGCATGGCAACTAACTAATGACTAATGACTGATGACTGATGACTGATGACTGATGACTGATGACTAATAACAAAACGATCGCCCTTTTTTTCAAAAGAGCGATCGGCTTTGTTTATTTATTCAGTACCCGCTACCAACAGCAGGCTACTAACATCACATCTCAAGGCTTTTTAGCCTTGCTCTACCTCATAAAAACACTCGGTAAGTAGGAAACTCAGAGTATGAAAGACCTGAGAGGAAAACGACTCGGCGGTTTCAACCGTAAGAGAATCCCCTTTCGGGGTTAGAGGGGTATGGTTGCCCCTCTGTGGAGATATGGTTGTCTCCGAATCCCTTTCGGGTAATGTTCGCTTCGCCAATGTTATAAGAGCTTTTTAGACCTGCAACACTGT
>JAUBOG010000217.1:0-10371 GCA_036700105.1 Microcoleus occultus BM001215583 | reverse complement strand
TTTGACGATTGAGACCAGATCCCCCCTAGCCCCCCTTAAGAAGGGGGGGACAAGAGCCTTCTCAAAGTCCCCCTTCTTAAGGGGGATTTAGGGGGATCTAGACTTAGCTAAAAGCGATATTTATCAAAGGTTTTAGGCTTAAGTTGACACTCCTTGGGCAATGCCACGTCCCTATTATGCTTGGATGGGAATGCTGCGCGCCGGAATGACGATCGCAAATTCTGTTCCCATTCCCGGCGATGAAAAACATTCTAAACTTCCCCGGTGTTTTTTTGTGACTATATCGTGGCAAATTGGCAGTCCCAATCCGGTTCCTTTGCCTTCTGCTTTCGTGGTAAAGAATGGCGAAAACAGTTTTTCTTTGATGTGTTTTGACATTCCAATTCCATTGTCTGCTATCCGAATATTGACTGTAGGATTTGTCATTTTTTCGATGCTGCTGTCAACCGAGGTCGAAATTGTAATCGCATTGGGGTTGCTTTCAATTTGTTTGTAGGTTTTGCCAAAGTTAGATTCTTCCAGAGCATCGATCGCGTTGGCTATCAAGTTCATAAATACTTGATTCAGTTGCCCCGGATAGCATTCTATGTTAGGCAATTCCCCGTATTTTTTGATAATTTTAATCGCCGGCCGATTGCTATTAGCTTTCAGGCGGTGCGACAAAATCATTAATGTGGTTTCAATTCCTTCGTGAATATTTGCGGGGTTTTTCTCAAACCCGTCAGTACGCGAGTAATTTCGCAAAGATTGCATGATGTCGCGGATGCGATCGGTTCCCAACTTCATCGAATCAATCATCTTCGGCAAATCTTCTACTAAATAGGCTAATTCTATCGCTTCTATTTCATCTAAAACTGCTTGTCCCGGCTGGGGAAATGTCTCTTGATAAACCTGGACTAAATTTATCAAATCGCTAATATAGTCTTTGGCATGATGCAAGTTGCCCGAAATAAAGCTCACGGGATTGTTCACTTCGTCTGCAACTCCCGCCACCAGTTGTCCGAGTTGCGATATTTTTTCGGTTTGAACTAATTGCGCTTGAGTTTGTTGGAGTTGAACGAGTATTTTTTCTAAGTCTTCGGCTTTTTGTCTCAATTGAGATGTGGAAGCGAAAAACCGGGCCGAGAAACGCGCCCGCCGCAAATTTACCCGACATTAAGTAGCCGCGCTGCTTGGTTAAATTCCCCAGAATTTCGTGGACTAATGCTGATTTGCCAATCCCAGAATAGCCACCGACTAAGACAATTTCACCGCTGCCTTTGCTGACTCGCTCGAAGGCTTGCAGTAACTCTTTTATTTGTACTTCTCGCCCGTAAAGTTTTTGCGGAATTAACAACTGACTCATCGCCTCCAGTTTGCCGGGAATAACATTAGAAATTGTACCTGCACTCAAATTTTGATTCAGGCACAGTTCTAAATCTGCTAACAATCCCCCTGCACTTTGATACCTGTCTTCGGCATTTTTTGCCATCAATTTTTCCGCTATTTCTGCCAAAATTTGGGGGACTTGCGGGTTTAATTGCTGAACGGGCAGCGGTTGTTGGGCAATGTGACTGTATACTAATTCCAGCGGATCGCTGCTGCGAAATGGCACTTTTCCTGTCAGCAGTTCGTAAAAGGTGACACCGAGAGAGTAGAAGTCGCTGCGGTAGTCTACTGCGCGATTCATCCGCCCGGTTTGTTCCGGCGACATATAGGCGAGAGTTCCTTCTAGGCGATCGGGATTTTTTAAGTTTGGGGTTTCTTTATTTAGCCGCGAAGCAATGCTAAAATCTGCTATTTTTACTTGCATTGTTTCAGGGTTTATGATAATGTTGGCGGGTTTTATGTCCTTGTGAATGATTTGATTTTCATGCAGAAATACTAAAGCTTTGGCTAATTGGACGGCAATGTTTAAGAATTGGGCGATCGGCAATTGGTAGCGGGCCGTTGCCGATTCTGCAGCATCAGCCTTTGCTATCCACTGTTTGAGGGAGATGCCGCCAAAATCTTCTAAGACTAATACCAAGCAATTCGGGTGAGTTTCGAGGCGATCGACTTTGACTGCATATTCGGAATCGAGATATGCCGTTATCTGATACTCGTGTTTTAAGCGAGTTATTTGTTCTAGGGTAGGATATTCTGTATTTAGAACTTTCAGGATCGCAGGCTGTCGGTTTGTTAGCGATACTGCGCGATAGATAGCGGTGTTAGTTCCCTGGTGGATAAGTTCTTGCAAGTCATAGCCAGAAATCCTTAAAGCTAGGAGCATATATTTTGATTCCCGTCAACAAATTGGTTTCTAATCCTACAGTGCACCATGAAGAATAGAAACGAACAGAGAGAAATTACGGACAAATAAAATAATAAAAAATATTAGTAGGTTACGCATTGCGTACCCTACATAATTAGAAAAACTGTACAATTACTTACGTAAAAATACTTTCGCGCGGAAGAGTTATTCCCGGTTTCAACGAAAAATTCGAGGTTTCGCAAGGAGAAATTTAGGAAGAAACCGGGTTTTTCAGCCAAGGCGCGCCAGTCACGAACTAGCCTTTGATGAACTTTTCTAATTTTTGAGCAATCTTCTCTACAATTCCCTGCGAATTACCTGTCACCGACGATTCTGCTTCAATACGCTTCACCGTATCCTCTGGAAGATTCAGCAACTGCACTAATTTTTGATAAGCTGCGGCTTCTTCAGTGTTGATTTTCGGTTCGTCGGGAGTGCGAGAACTAGAGGAAATCACTTCATAGCCTAGTTGGAGGACTAATTCCCTTTCCTCTGGAGTTTCTAGTTGGTGGATCAACTCATCAAGGGGGATATTTTGCATGATGTAATCCCGCAGTTCCTGCTGCATTTGTTGCGCTTCGGCCTCGGGAGCAAATAAACGGCAAAAGCGATCGAGCATGAAATTAACTTCTTCTGTCGCGAGTTCGCCGTCAGCCCAGGCCATTGAACCCACAATTCTCAGCAGGTTCATCTGGCGGGGCGTAATTGATGGAGGAGGTGGGGTTTGCATAATTAAAATTGGCAATTGGTATTGGTTATTTGTTATTAGTTATTTGTTACTGATGATTGGTAATTTTTTACTGTGATTGGCGCCAACAAATAACAACCAACAAGTAACAAATAACAACTGACTGCTAACCATCATGTCACAATTTCGATAGAGGAACTCCCAGCCATCCAGTAAAGTTTTGTTTCTGAAGAGCAGTGGGGTTTTCTACGGGTACGATCGAGTAACGCGTCGGGCGCGGCGCGGCGAGAGTAACGCGACAAGTCTGCAGTTCGTCTTGGTGAAAAACTGTGACTTCGATCGTCTCTCCCGGCTGATAATCTTTAAGCCTCTCGTTCGCTTGTTCTGCATTTACCCGAAAACCGCCGATCGCCAGCAACTCGTCTCCAGCGTCAATTCCGGCCAATTGTGCGGGAGCTCCGGCTTCGACAAATTTCACCGTTTCCCGCCCGTTTTCTGTTCCCAACGTCCAACCGATGCGAGGTGTTTCGCTAGTTTCATCTACCAAAATTTGCAGCCCGAAAGGTTCGAGATACTTGCTGTAAGGCAGCTCTTCTGTGCCGTCTATATAGCGCGCGAAAAAGTCGCTCAAGTCCAGATCGGCGACGGATTCGATCGCACTTTGCAACTGTTCGGGAGTAAAGCCGATTTCTGTCGGCACCGAAGCAGAATTTGACTGTCCGTTTGATGTTAGATTCCCCGGCTTGGCTCCTGTTCCAGACTTTTGTTCAAAACCGTCATTTTGGGCCGGATTAGCATTGCCGAACTGCTCCCACATCAAACGCATCACATCGTCGAGCGATCGTTCGTTGCGGTGTCTGGCTCGAATCAGCAAATCGAGCAAAAACGAAACAACTTCCCCTTTCAAATAATAGGAAATCTGCGAATTATCGCTGTTAGCATCCCGGCGGTAAAGTTTAATCCAAGCATCCCAGCTCGACTCGCTCGCAGGCTGCACGCTGCGCCCCGGAGTCGTCTGCAAGCGAGTGATTTCCTTAGACATATTTTGGAAATAACTTTTGACGCTGTAGAGACCAGCTCGAAAGGGAATCACCAAATCGTAATAACTGGTCGTGCCTTCAGAGAACCACAAAGAAGGAGTGTAGTTCTCTTTTTCGTAATCAAATACTTCGAGAGCTTTCGGTCGGATGCGCTTGACATTCCAGAGGTGAAAAAATTCGTGAGCTACCAATTGAATAAAGCGTTCGTACTTGTCAGACGCCCGAAAACTAAAACGCGGATAGTTGAGAGTGCAGCTCTCCTTGTGTTCCAAACCGCCAAAACCAGAGCCGGACAAATGCAGCAAAAACACGTAGCGGTCGTAAGGCAAACCGCCGAACATTTTGGCTTCGACTTCAATAATTTTTTGGATATCTCGAATCAGGCGATCGGGTTCTAAATTGCCTTTTCCCCAAACTACTAGCTGGTGGGGTTTTCCCATCACTTCAAAATCGTAAACTTCGTGACAGCCAATCTCAAAAGGACTATCGACAAGAGTGTCAAAATCCGCAGCCGCGAAAGTAAGATTTTGCCCGGGAACAGGCGGTAAAGTAGTCACGGTGCGCCATTGGGGCTGCGGTGGCACGACTGTCACGGTGTAGCAGTTGCGCTCGAAACCGGGCAAGAAAAAGCACAGAGCCGCCGGATTGAAATAACCGTGAGTAGAGTCTAAATGATTGGTTCTTACTGTCAGTTCGTTGGCAAATATGCGGTAAAAAACCGTGATATCTGACACTGAATCGGTTTCGATTTGCCAGTGATTTTTGCTAATCTTGCGCCAAGGTAAAGCTCGATCGCCTGCTTGCGATCGAAAATCTTGCAGGTGGCGGGCGTACTCTCGAACCAAGTAAGAACCGGGAGTCCAGACAGGCATTTTTAAATCCAGAATCGGCTCCGACCAACCTTGCACGCGCAAAGTCACTTCAAACAGGTGGGATTCAGGATTGGGCATTGCTACCGAATATTGAATTTTCGGCGCTGTTAATTGCTCCTTCTGGTTGCCGTCCGCCGAGGAGGTATCTAAAGAAGTGACTTCAATCATTGACTTGCCAAATTAATCAAGTGCTTGAGGTTGATCAAATGGATAACTTGGCGGTCTGGATCGATCGCGATCCAGCCTTTACTCTCCAGTTTTTCCATAATTTTGCTGGTTTCATCTAAGGTGATATCTGTCACGTCCGCTAAGTCTTCATAGGGGATATTAAAGATATCTTTGCCCTCAGCAGTTTTCTGACCGTAGTTTTCTGCCAGCTCGACTAAAGTATTTGCTAGTTTAACTGCAGGCTGGCGGTTTCGCAGTTGAGAGCGGAGATTGGTTTGGCGGAGCCGCCGCACCATCAGTTGCAGCATCCGGTGGTGCAATTGCGGGTCTTTAAACAGGGTTTGGATAAATCGCTGAGCCGTGACGCTGATCAGCCGCACGGGCGATAGAGCAAGTACGTCATTCGATCGGGGAGATTCGTCAAGAATGGCCATTTCGCCGAAAAAAGCACCCCGTCCTAAAATAGCCATCGATACAGCTCGATCGTTAGACAGGCGGCGGACTTTGACCCAGCCGGACACCACAAAATAAATCGCGTTGCCCCAAGAATCTTCCATCACCACAGCTCGGCCTGGCGGATACTCATGCTTGACGGCGTTTGATAGCAGCCCTCCCAAGGTTTCTGGGTTAGCACCCTTAAATAGGGGGAACAGCTCACTGAAAGCTTCTGTCTTCATGCAAACTCGCGTTCGTGGGAAATATGATTAGGCGACACCCAACAGCTAGGGAACGATCGATGGAAAGGGAACACCAACAATCTGCTGCTCCTTTAATTGATGATAAGGGCGCAGAGGCGCGGTTCGCGTAAAATTGGCAGATTGTTTCATCCTAAACGGTTTTAACAGCGTCTTACTGCCTGTTGAATTTTCCCCAACAGAGGTTCTATGTAATCCGGCCAGCCGATCGCGATCGGCTGCGTGTGGGCCAGACTCTCCGGTTCGATCGCATCGGCCGTCCACCTCAGCGGTTGACCTTGCAAATCGCAGCAAATTAATCCGGCTGCTTTTGCCAAAGCCACGGGCCCAACAGTATCCCACAGTTTAACTCTGCCGTTGAAATACAGGTACAAACCGGCTCGACCTTGTATGATTTCCATCACTTTCAAGCCAAAGCTGCCGAGCGAGTAAAATTCGGCTCCGGGGATGCTTTGGGCGATCGCCCCAGCGTAGTTTTCCCGGTCTCTGTCTCCGAGAATAATTTTACAGTTAAACGCTGTCGGAGCCGGCGGTTTGCACAGGGCGATCGGCTGCGGCGCTGCGGTTCCGACAGTTTGGAACAATCCCCAATCTTTGCCGCCAAAATACATCGTGTCAAAAGCCGGGGCGTAGATCCAACCGGCCACAGGTTCCCCGTCAACCAGCAGCCCTACCATCACGGCGTAGTGCTGTTTTCCCTGAATAAATCCCTCCGTCCCATCCAGCGGATCGATGCACCAGAGGCGCTGGTAATTTGCCCGGTAAGCTGCTCTGGAGGCGGTGTTTTCCTCCGTAATCCGGCCGTCTTCAGGAAACAAAGCGCTAAATGCGGCCGAGAGTTGTCGGTCTAGGTAGCGATCGATACTCGTCACGTAGTCGCTGGGGCCTTTCTCGGAAACTTCAAAAGGTTCGGCTGCGAGCTTGTAAGCTTCTTGACCGCACTCGCGCATGGTGTAGCGAATTTTTTCGTCTTGTTCTGGAGAAATATACATGAGGTTAAACATAAATGCTTTCTTCTAACTTCAGCTTAAAAGCTTAATTCATTTGAATCGATCAACCTTGTCGCTGTTGTTGACTCCTACCGTCAGGGTGGTTGCGATACAAGCCTAGACAGGATTCGGGAAATTCAAAAAAATTTGAGACATTAGCCACACCAGCCAGATTTATCTAAAATCTAAAATCTAAAATCAAAAATCCAAAATTGAGAGTCCGATCGCACCGGCACTTTCAACAGCAGAGGATAGAATCTGTTGAGGTTCGATTAATTTGTGCCAGCACCAGCAGGATTAAAGGAGAATACTTTGAAATACCATTTAGCATTAGGTCGCAAAATAGACCTAGATGGCATTGACCGCGATGCCCAACTAGGCAAATGCCCCCGCCACGTCCTGCGAGCCCTGAGAGACCGCTTAAATGCTACCGTCCACGCCCCGGATGGCGAAGCGATATCGCTGAGCGACAAACTGCGATCGAAAATTTCATCTAAGCCCGAACATTGGGCCGCCGCGCGCAAATTATCCGAGCAAGTCAGCAGCGGCGACGTGATATTTTGTACCGGCGAGGACATCGGGATTCCAGTGGCGGCGGTGTGCGGCCAATTGCCCGATCGCCCGAAAATTGTTGTATATTTCCACAATATCGATCGGCTGCGCGGCCGAGTCGCCCTAAAACTCTTCGGTTTAGCCGACAAAATTGACGTATTCATGGCCTGCGCCAGCCCCCAAACAAACTTCCTCCGCAGCTATTTAAGCATACCTGAATCGCGAATTTTACTGCTTCTAGAACAGACAGACACCCAATTTTTCACACCCGGCCCCGTTTCCGGCGAGAAAAAGCGGCAGACAGTGGTTAGCGTCGGATTGGAAAAGCGCGACTACCGACTTCTAGCAGCAGCAACTGCTGACTTAGATGTTGACGTAAAAATTAGCGGTTTTTCTAAAGATGCCAAAGCTTTATCGCAAGCTTTCCCCGATACTATGCCGGAAAATATGTCCCGCAAATTCTACGAATGGCCGGATTTAGTACAGCTTTACCGCGATGCAGACGTAGTTGCAGTTTGTTTGGCGGACAATAAATACGCTGCTGGAGTGCAGGGTTTGGTCGAAGCAATGGCCTGCAAGCGGCCGGTCGCGATTACTCGGACTCAAGGTATGGTCGATTATTTAACGACCGATATTGCTAAAGTGGTAGATGTGGGAGATGCAGCAGGTTTGCGCGAGGCGATCGTCCATTTGCTAAAAAATCCTCAAGAAGCAGAATCAAGAGCGCAGCGCGGCTACGAAATGGTTGTGAACCAGCACAGCAGCGAACGTTATGTCGATGTTTTGACAGAGAAATTGCGATCGCTCTAATAAAACTGTAAGGTGCGCACTGCGCACCCTACATAATTAAGTTAAAGTGATTTTTGTTGAGTCAGTCCTGGACGCAAAAATTAATTTGACGCACTACTTATAGCGGTAAGGTGCGCACTGCGCACCCTACTCACATCGTTTCCAGTTGCATCGGTATTGTTCAAATTTCCAAACAGTCAACAATCAACTGTCAATCGTTTCCGGTTGCATGGGTATTGTTCAAATTTCCAAACTGTCAACTATTAAGACTCCCGCCCCGAAGCCCACTTATCCCGCCACTTCACAGTCCCTTCCGAAACTAAAACCCAGCGGCGACAAACCAAATTTTCTCGCAGCGGCGACATTCCTTCCCGCAGCAGCACATACTTATAAGCAATCAGCTTACCCGCACTTTCATTAAAAGGAATTTCCCCAAACCACGTATTAGTATTGATATACTCCAGCGGATAACCCTTGCTAATATCCCAATTCCCCAATTCAGGACAATCTCCAATCACCACAATTCTTTCCCCAGGCCGAGTTTTAACGCTGTTAAGCTGCGCCCGCACGATCGTTTTTGCCTTAACTCGCTCTCCAACCCGGCTAAAAATCATTACTTCCCCCGCACCCAACTCTAAATCGTACAGCATCCCGTCTTTAACTTCAAATTTGCGGCGCGATAAAACCTCCGTATGCTCTCCATCAGGCAGCTCAGTATCAACCGCTTCAACTGTCACAGAATCGCCGCGATTCATCGCCACAAACACCACAGAATCGCGATAGCGGCGCACGTAACAATAAACATCAGCAGTTAGATATTTTTGCCACTGACTCCCCATCGAAATAGCTGGATTCAGCCTGCGCAATCCAGACAGCAACCGCACATCTCGGTAAATCGGCGAATCAGTATCCCAGTTTTCCATCATCGGGCGGTTGTAAGGGTCATTTCCCCCTTCAGTATCATCGTGCAAATACTGTTCAGTACCGTAATAAATGCAGGGAATGCCGCGAGTCGTCATCATTAAACATATCGCCAAAGACAGCATTTGCCGATCGGGATTCAACGACTGAAACCTCGGCATATCGTGATTGTCAATAAACGTAATCAACTCCGTCGCCCCGTAGTAGCGGTGATCCAAATTCAGTACATCCTGAATCAACTGAAATCCCGCGCCCGCACCCTTTCCCAATACTTCTCGAATTGCCACGCACAGCCCAAAATCTAAAATAGTCATCCCCGACTCGTTGACAAATTCCACAGAAAGGTCATTTCTCGGGTCGCTGTAAATCCATTCGCCAAAAATGAAAACATCAGGTCTGTGTGTCAAAATATCCGCAGTAAACTCCTGCCAAAACCAGATCGGCATATGCTTGACTGTATCAACCCGCAAAGCATCAACACCTCTATCCAGCCACTGTTTTATTGCTGACTTAATGTAACTGCGGTAGGCAATATTGTTTTCGTTAAAAGTTGCTAAACCAGACAGTTCGCAGTTTTGAACTTGCCATTCATCTTCCCAGTTTGTCACTTCGCCGTAGTGGTGATACCAGTTATCTTCATCGTCGTTAAAGTCAGCTATTTTGACGCCATCGTCGTAAAGCTCCCCTTTTTTGCCGCTAAAATCCGGGTTGCTGTGATTGCAGACAATATCGAGTACGAGTTTCATTTTTCGCTTGTGCAACTCGTCTACTAATTTGTCAAACACGGTATCTTTTGTTTCTTGTGTTTGGTTGACAGAAGGATTATCGCCTTTGGCAATAAATCGGGGATTCAGCCGCTTGAAATCTTTAGTCCAGTAGCCGTGAATCGCAGCTTGTTCGACGAATAAAGCTTCTACTTGCTCGAACAGGGGAGTCAGCCAAACTGCGGTAACACCCATATCTTTTAAGTAGTCGAGTTTGTCGATAACTCCCTGCAAGTCGCCGCCCCAATATTTTCCCCAATCTTGGCCTTCTGGATCGTAAAGTTCTGGGTTTGGGCCTTCGTTATTTGCGGGGTCGCCGTCGTAAAAGCGATCGACTACAATGAAATAAATTGTTTCTTGGCGGAATTCAATGTCTCTGGTGTAGAGGAATTCTAAATCGAGTTCGCTTTCTGGCTTAACTTCTGCTACCAGAGACTCAATTTTTGCTTCTGGTTCGGTAACTTCGTATTGAGAGGAAGTGCGATCGGGAGTGACTGATGTCATACAGATATTTTTTTTGATATTGCAAGATTGGTCAGTTATTCGGAGTTAGAGTCGGAGATATAGAAATCCTAAATCATTTGTGAATTTCTTACTCCCTCCCCTTAATAAGGGGAGGGT